>JAPULM010000640.1 GCA_027294925.1 bacterium | reverse complement strand
TTTGCGTGCCAATGAGCGTTCGGCGTATGTGGAAGCCATCGCGCACCTGACGCAGGGCTTGGCCGTGCTGACGACACTGCCGGAGACGCCGGAGCGTCTGCAACGGGAGCTGGACCTCCAGGTGGCGCTTGGCTCGGCGTTGTATGTGACCAAGGGAAATGCCGCACCAGGCCATGCAGCACAGCCAGGAGGCACTGACGCTGGCTCAGGAGGTGCCGCACCCCTATAGCCTGGCTTTTACTCTGCTCTGGGAGGCCGTCTTGCATCAGTGTCGCCGTGCTGTGCCGGCGACACAGGAGCAGGCAGAGGCCGCGATAACTCTCGTGACAGAGCAGGGGTTTGCGGAACTGTTGGCCCGAGTCACGATCCTCCACGGCTGGGCGCTGGCCATGCAGGGACAGGTCGAGCAGGGCATTGCTGAGATACGTCAGCTCGCCGCCGCCCTAGCCACCGGGGCCAAGACGCACCAGTCTGGCCCGCCTGTGGCAGCATCAAGACAAACGCACGACAGTCCACGATCTACTCGCCCCGGTGTATGGCTGGTTCACCGAGGGATTTGACACAGCGGACCTGCAAGAGGTCAAGGCGCTGCTTACTGAACTTGAGTGACGTGCGATGAGTTGGCAGATATCTCTAAAGTTGCTACAATTGTAGCCATCATAGATTAGGAGACTCTGCCATGGCGAAATTCATCCACGTCCGAGACTTGAAAAACCAAACCACCACCTTGCTTCGCGAAGTCGAAACCGGAACCACGCTGATCGTGACCCGCCGGGGGAAACCCATCGCTACGCTGAAACCCTTCAATGCCAGGGATGTACAGCCTGATAGGGGGGCTTATCCGACCACGGTCTACGCCGCCTTAAGGGAACAAGTCGAAGCGCGTAATCCTGCCTTGAAGCAGCGCAGCCCCGAGGAACAGCGGCGTGATTTTGAAATATTGACCGACAAGATTAGACAGGCCCTGCCGTTCAAGAGTTGGCAGGAGATGGATAAAGTAGCCAAAGGCGATCGGCATGATCTTACTGGATAGTAACCTTTTTATCGTCGATCGCTTCTTTCCCCGAGATGCCGTCTATCCGCAAAATCGTGTCTTTATCGAACGGCTGGCTGAACTTGAAGCGGCTATTTCAGTCTTCACGCTGGTCGAGATCTGTGGTGTTGCCTCATTTAATCTGTCAACTCGAGAGCTTGAACGTTGGCTCTATCAGTTCCCCGCCGTCTATCCCGTGCTTGTGCTTGACCCGTTTGACCTTGAAGGACAATCTGCGGCGGATTGGGTAAAAGCGTTTGTTGCCGAGATTTCAGACCACATCGCCCAAAAGATGACCTTTGGGGATGCCCTCATCTTACGGGAAGCCGAAGCCTACCGTGTCGATTCTGTCATCACCTGGAACACCAAGGACTTTCTCCAACGCACGCGTATTCCTGTCCACACGCCGACATCTTATCTCGACGCATGATTAGGATGTCTTGATACAGCGCATGTCGCGACCATTTAAGTACCTGGACAGAAGTTTTTATCCCCTCCCCTCGACGGGGTAGGGCTCGGGTGGGGGTGCAGAGGCCAGGCGCAAATGCCTATTTTTCTGTACCTTGCCGACTTTTACCACCCTATCCCAACCTTCCCTCGTCAGGGGAGAAGGGGTATGCAAAATGTTCGAAAATATAGGGCTCGGCACTTGTCAACCACTGAGGATTGTTTGCCACGAGCAGTCAGATACGTCAAGAGATGCTTAACGTTCCGGCAGAACTGAGCCATTGCTGGTGAGACTAGTAGGCCATCATAAGAATCACTGCCGAGGTAATAACTACCACGTTTGTCGCAAGAGCCAAAACGGCCATTTTCCAACTGACCCTTCGCTTAAATAGCCAGATTACTCCCAATAGAAACGCCGTCAGCAACAGGGCAGATAAAATAATTCCAATGATCAGTGCATTTTGGAAACCGTAATAATCCATCATCTTGTTCCCTTCCGTAGTTGGCAGAAGTGCCAGAGGTTTCAGTAGCAAGAGCACTTAACAGCGATTGGACGGAAGATTTCCGTATAACGTGCTCTTAACTAGAGATTCCATGGGCGTTACGGATGTGACATCGTCGTATGAAATGATCGCTGCTGATACTTTTTGCGGCATAATGTATCAGCCAAGCAGGCTCCCCGCATCGTTTGGATACGCTAACGTCAGAGATGAGCGGCGGGGGGCGGGAATGAGATTATCGAACAGGAGAAACCACTACGCTGTCACCCGTCCGCTCTATCTCCTTGTTCGCAGGATTGAAGTGACCACTTTGGGTCACCTCAATCCTCATTGGTTGGGAGGCTCTGGCTCAGTCACTGCCGGTGTCAGCTAGTCCGAAGTAGTTCAGTTCCTTTCCATCTGCAAAAGACCATCTATGCCAGACTTTACCCTTCCAGAGGATCGTATGATGACCCTGGTAAGCGTACTTTCCATTTGGGACATCTCTATTCGGCTCTATCCACTTCACCCCAACGTCAACCACCAGGCCATCGTCTCTTACGTACGTGAAAATGATACCTCCGTAGTTTTTTTGTTGGCGAGATTGCCGTCGCGTCTCACCTAATCCTAGAGCATTCTCGATGCTACGGATGTCTGCTCCAAAGGGTATGTCGAGCATGCGCTCGCAGACAACGCCGAAGCGTGGGAGAAACCTGGCCTTTTCCCCTGATGTCGCTATCGCGCTAGCGAAAACGAGAATCGAGGTCAAAAGAGCGGTAGCGTATAATGGACGCATTTATCCTCCCAGCGGTAAAATCAGCCACGCGGTTTACTGCGTCGGCCGGCTTGTCTTGTTATCTTGCTTCTGTTCAGACGTAGGCCGAATTAGCTTTCGCCGCTTAACAAGACGACAATCGTGTTGCCATCTTGTCCGAAATACACGCGGTATACTGGCCCAAGTGTAAAGCGGAGTTCATAAATGCCATCTCTGAGGGCTCTGTAATCACCGTAATTGCCCCGCTCCACGCGTCTTAGCCGGGTATGAATGCGCCGCCGCGCGGTTGGATCTCTCAATCCCTCAAGCCAGTCCGCCTCCGCTTTCCCAAACCGGTCGTCCCGAGGGCCTTGCCCCTGAGGAACCCTTGAGACTCAACCCTAGTCTATCGTGAGCGGCATGTCTAGGCCGTGCATTACCGCGCTACGGCAGTGGCGTGCGGCGCAAGAAGTGGGGCAAAATGGCGTTTGTTTATCCTAGCCATAGCCGTAGAATTGCGCTTGCCTTCGTGTATACTCTCGTCTTATGATGCACCGGTCACGCCAATATCCATTTTACCGTAAACGCCTGCTTACCCAAGAGGAGTCCCGTCATGCAACTCGGAGTCTTTATGATGCCATCGCATCCGCCGGAGCGCGACTTGTACACCGGGCACACGTGGGACCTAAATCATCTTGAACTGATTGACATGTTAGGCTTTGATGAGGCATGGATTGGCGAACATTTCACCTCGCCATGGGAGCCGAATCCAGCCCCCGACTTGCTGCTGGCTCAGGCATTGCTCCGTACCAAGCGCATCAAACTGGCGCCAGGGGCGCACTTACTGCCCTACCATCATCCCGCCGAACTGGCGCATCGGGTGGCGTTTCTGGATCACATGGCCCAGGGCCGGTTTATGTTTGGGGTTGGAGCGAGCGGCCTGCCGAGCGACTGGAAGCTGTTCAATATTGACGGTTTCGGCGGCGAGCATCGGCTCATCATGCGGGAAGCGCTAGACATTATTCTGAAACTATGGGAAAGCGATGAGCCGTTCGAATACAAGGGCGATTATTGGACCGTGAACCGTATTGATACGATGATGGAGACTCTGAAATTACACATCAAACCCTATCAAAAGCCCCACCCGCCAATCGGCATTGCCGGGATAACGCCAGGTTCGGACACCTTGAAAATTGCCGGCGAGCTTGGCTTTATGCCGATGAGTCTGAACATCAGTTCAACTTACCTCGCGTCGCATTGGCAGGCCGTATGCGAAGGTGCGGAAAATGCCGGCCGCACGGCGCGGCGTAGCGACTGGCGTGTAGTGCGTGAAGTATACATTGCTGAAACCGATGCGGAAGCACGTGACAAAGCGGTGAACGGCATGATCGGCCGGGCGTATCGCGAGTATCTCTTGCCCCTATTCGGGTCGTTCGGCTTCACCGAATATTTTAAACATGATCCCGCCATTCCGGATAGCGATGTCACCCCGGAATATCTGGTCGATCACGGCTGGCTGGTGGGATCGCCTAAAACAGTCAGCGAAAAACTACAGGCGATGTATGAGGAAAGCGGTGGTTTTGGCTGTCTCTTGGTGCTCACCTTTGACCATCTGGAAGACAATGACGGCTGGTCCAACTCACAGCGTTTGCTGGCTGAAGCCGTCATGCCGCATTTTGCCGATCTACAGCCGGATTAGACATGGCCGAAAACCGATGGCTAGAGCTGTAGGTTGGTAGCGTGACGGTACAAGGCTGGGTGTCAGGCTGTCGGTTGGTATTCGGGATGCGTATAAACGCCGCTCTTACCACCGCTTTTATAGAGCAGCTCAACTTCGGCAAGACGCATCCCACGATCGAGACTTTTGCACATGTCGTAGACGGTTAGGCCAGCTACCGTAACGGCTGTTAGCGCTTCCATTTCAACCCCTGTACGGCCAATATTTTGTACCCGTGCCTCAATATACACGCGCGAGGCATCCGTTTCGGGCACGAGATCCACCTCGACATTGGTGATCTCTAGCGGATGACACATGGGAATCAGCGCCGAGGTCTGTTTGGCAGCCATAATGCCGGCAATACGCGCCACTTGCAGGACATCGCCTTTAGCCACCTGTTGCGCAACGATTGCCCGTAGGGTTGACGCCTGCATCTCGACAAACCCACGCGCCACGGCTTGACGTGCGCTAGGCGCTTTGGTCCCGACATCCACCATACGGGCGCGCCCTTGTTCATCTAAATGCGTCCACTTGGCCATACTTTGCTCTCAGTCCTTAGTCACCAAGTCTGCTACAATAGCCGCAACCTGCTGCATGGCGCCGGGTAATTTGGTCGCGTCGGCGCCACCGCCCTGCGCCATATCCGGGCGCCCACCGCCTTTACCACCGGTAAGCGCCGCCACTTGTCCGACCACTGCACCAGCCGAAATGCGACCGGTCAGATCCTTCGTCACACCAGCCACCAGCGCGACTTTGTTATCTTCCGCACTGCCTACCACCACCACCCCGGAGCCCAGACGATCCTTTGCATTATCTACGAAAGAACGCAATGCTTTGCGGTCAAAGTTATCCAGACTCAAGGCCAGTACTTTAATACCCGCAACGTCCTGCACCTGGTCAAAATAATCCTGCGTCTGGGCCGTGGCCAGGCGCATTTTGAGCCTCTCAAGCTGGCGCTCAAGCTCTCGGTTTTGCGACGTCAAACGCCGCAGCTTCTCGATCTCTTCATCCGGCTGAGCTTTCAACACCTGGCGCAGATCACTCAACACCTGCTCATCGTGCTTAAAACGCCGAAACGCCCCCGGTCCAGTGCGTGCCTCAAGACGCCGCACACCGGCACCAATGCCACCCTCATAGGCAATGGTGAAAAACCCAATTTCCCCGGTTGCCCGTACATGGGTACCGCCGCAGAGTTCTTTGCTAAAGCCGGGAACTTCAACCGTACGTACCTGCTCGCCATATTTTTCGCCAAAAAAGGCGAGGGCGCCACTATCAACTGCCTCTTCTAATGACATCAAAGCGGTGCTAACGGCCTGGTCATGCCAAATATTGGCGTTAACCAGCTGTTCAATGTGCTCCACTTGACGCCGGCTGAGACGCGAAAAGTGGGTAAAGTCAAAACGCAGGCGATCTGGCTCAACCAACGATCCAGCCTGCTTCACGTGATCACCCAAAATCTGTCGCAGGGCGGCGTGCAACAGATGTGTTGCGGTGTGATTCTTACGAATGGCCTCACGGCGCTCGTTATCGATTTCGATCTGCACACCCATCTCACGTCGTACCGTGCCCCGCCGCACTACGCCGTGATGCACAATAAGACCCTCTAACGGCTTCTGCGTATCGGTGATTTGAATCTCAAGCCCATCTTGCGCTGCATAGACCCGTCCGGCATCACCAACCTGGCCACCGGACTCACCGTAAAACGGCGTCTGTGGCAACACCAATTCAACCTGCTGCCCGGCTTCTGCCGTCTCCACCTCCTGGCTATCGACGATAATAGCTGACACCTGGCTACTCGCACGCTCCTGGTCGTAGCCAATAAAGGTTGAGGGGCCAACACGCTGAAGAACGTGCTGGTAAACCGGATCAACCTGAATCTCACCTGACCCTTTCCAGGTTTCGCGCGCCTGTTGACGGGCGGCTTCTAAAACTGACTCAAAGCCTTCACGATCGAGGCAGATGCCGGCATCTGCCGCTACTTCCTCAGCCAGATCGACGGGAAAACCAAATGTATCGTAAAGACGAAACGCCTCGTCGCCTGAAATACGATTTGTATCATCCGTGCGATGGGTTTCAATTAACGTATCGAGTTCCCGCAACCCTTGATGCAGGGTATTGAGGAAGCGCTCCTCCTCGCCCAACAACACTTTGATGACGTATTGCCGGTTGCCTTCAAGCTCGGGATAGGCCTGTCCCATCATATGTACCACATGGTCAACCAGCTGATAGAGGAAGGGTTCATTAAAACCGAGCATTTTGCCATGCCGCGCTGCCCGCCGGATGATACGCCGCAACACATAGCCCCGCCCGGTATTTTCCGGCATCACCCCGTCACTCAACAAAAACACGCCGGCGCGCATGTGGTCGGCAATGACCCGCATCGACACATCATCGGCTGCGTCACTGCCGTACGGCTTGGCAATCATCTCCTCCACCGCGGCGATAAGTGGGCGTAACAGGTCGGTCTCGTAATTGCTCTGCACCCCTTGCATAATGGCGGTAAGACGCTCAAGCCCCATGCCGGTATCAATATTCTGCTGTGGTAAGGGCGTCAAGTTGCCTTGCGCATCACGGTCATATTGCATAAAAACCAGGTTCCACAGCTCCAGATAGCGGTCGCCCTCTCCCCCAAGCACATCCTGCGGCCCAGTGCCGAGCAGCGGCCCTTGATCAAGATGGATTTCCGAGCATGGCCCGCATGGCCCGGTATCGCCCATCGACCAAAAATTGTCCTTGTCGCCCATCCGCACAATACGATCAGCCGGCACGCCAACTTGGTGATGCCAGATATCGAAGGCTTCGTTGTCATCAAGATAGACAGTGATCCACAATTTGTCGGCCGGCAAGCTCAAGGTTTGGGTCAGGAATTCCCAGGCAAATGCAATAGCACCAGCTTTAAAATAGTCGCCAAAGGAAAAGTTGCCCAGCATTTCAAAAAACGTATGGTGGCGCGCCGTGCGGCCCACATTTTCAAGATCGTTGTGTTTACCGCCGGCCCGTACACACTTCTGTGAGGTGGTTGCACGATCGTAATCGCGCTGCTCTCGACCTAACAGCACATCTTTGAATTGCACCATGCCGGCGTTGGTAAACAGCAAGGTCGGATCATCCCTCGGCACCAGCGGCGAACTCGGCACAATACGGTGTTGATGTTGTTCAAAAAAGTGCCAAAATGCACGGCGAATTTCATTGCTCGTCATGCTAAACTCCTACCCAATTTCATCTCAAAGTACCAAAATCAGGTGCCAAATCTCGGCTGCTGCATGGTGCCGCGTATTCTGAACGAGAGCATGCCGCGTCGGTCAAGACGACGACGTACAAGCGTCGCAATAAGACCCAACTCTTGTTTGTAGGCGGACTCGGATTGTATTTGCAAGTGAACGTTCAGACTACTATTTTGCCAGGGCTGCCGCAAGTTAACGGTGCCACGTGCCTGAATCGTCAAATCATCGCCTTTACATGTAAAGGAGACGATTTGCATTTGTGTTGCAGTCAGTTTAATTTGACTTTGTAGTGTATTGCAGCTGATGTCACGTTGCAAAGGCAAGCCAGGGTGTTGGCCAGCAACCAAAATAACCGATTGCAAACGCAAATTGAGCACGCCTTGCGATAACTTGCCGTCTGTGCCCAAGGTCAAATCCACCTCGCCATCAAGTTGTCCGCGTAAAAACGCTCCTTTTTCTTTCTGCACGATGGGGTGGTGGGCCAGCTGGATATCAGCAAAATCTCCCCGGATTTGCCAGCCTGCGTCCTCAGCCGCGCCAGCTGACAGCACACGCCCTTGAAAGCGGCCACGATAGAGGTCTGCCTCGAGCTTCGCCTGAATCGCGCCTGACCACAGAGAGCGCCACACAGGACGAACGTCAAGCGTCTCCGCCTGCATCACTGGGCCATCAAAGGTCGGGTGATCCGTTGTCAGACGAATGCCATCCAATGCCAGGCCGGGCGGAAAAGCCGGCCCGATATGATCCACCGTCAGGTGCATACCCGGATGCGAAAACCGCTCAGCGAGACGCTGTTTTAACAGATCGTAAGGGAAGGTTAAATAGACCACGACCAGGCATATCACCAAGCCGTACAGGGCATAGCCCGATATCTGTAAAATCACTTGTCGCCTGCTTGCCATAGACAAAAGCCCCGCACTTTTTCTTACTCAACCTTGAAATAGACGATGGTGGTGTCGTCATCTCGGCGCTCCAGCACTGCCACCACCCTCTTTTTGATATCCCCCACCTTGCCCAGCGATTCAACGCGGAAAAAGTGACTTTTGACGTCTGCCACTTGCTTGAGTTGATTAAACACCGCAGCGTCGGAGATGAGGTCGTTGACCGCCTGCAAATCGTTCAACTGCCCCTCCTGGCGCCTGCTAACAAGGTCCTCGACCAAGTCCGCCGCACAACCAGCTTGCAGGCCATCACACAAGGCGCGCAGAACTTCCTCGTCAGCCGTATTCAAATTGACTTTAGCTCCCTGTTTGGAACCGTACACCGTTAAATAGCGATTTGTGCCCAAATCGATGTCGGCCATCGCTTCCGGAGGGCGCCCGGGGAACAACTTGGCCAATGTTTCGTAATCAAAGCCGCGAATCTGACGCAAATCGCCCAGGCTGCGCATCGGCTTATTGGGCGGCTCATACGGATGTTCCAGCCCGGCATAATAGGTACGCTCTGCCCCACCGATACCGCCTGACTGATCGTTTACATCGATCCAGTCCACCAATGCGTCAAGCAAGTCCTCATCAATCTGAAAGTTGACAAAAAATGCCTCAAAGATAGGGCGCCAAATGGGATTGGGGTCAGAGCTGTCGCCTTCTGGCATCAGGGCGTTAAGCGGCAATTTACCCTGCTCATCGACAATTCGTAGGCTAACGCATCCCTGGCCATCGCCGACGGCATCTTGCCCCTGGCCCTCTCCTAGGGTGTCCAGAAAGATAGAACCGCCCCCATCCCCGGCCATCGACAACAACTGCTGCGGCGGGAAACAGGCTGGGATGAGGCTTATGCTGTGCCAGAGATCCTCCATCCCATCGGCGCTGTCGTCATCTCGTAGGAGCAGGGCACGGGCGAAACTAACGCCGGACAGGGCCAGGTGGTAGGCTTGTACATCCTCAGCATAATTCGCCGCCAGATCAAGCTCCACCACGGCGTCAAAATGGAATTCCAACACCAACACCGTCACCAACGCCACCACGAGCAAGGTAATGACCAACGCAATGCCGCCCTCATCGGCCACATAGGCGGTTGCCATGCTATGCTGTCTATGCCGCCTCATCCTCACATTTACCTCGCATCAACAGCGCCACCGTGGTGATAAACACCCGTTCATATTGCTGTGCATCGCGTAAGGTCAGCGCTAGGCGGACATAGCAGGGCAGCTCGCCTTTATCGTCATTGCCGGGCGGCCAACTGTCATGATCGCCTTGCGCATCAAAAGCCGTAACCTCAAAACCAACCGCTAACGCCGTCAACTCAAGCTTGCTGCCACCCTCTGCGCGCTCCTCATCCAGGGTGCAATCCTCACTGCGAAATAACGCTGTATTGCCTTGGGCGTTTTCAGCCAGAAAATAAGACACATCGCACAACTCACTTTCCGGTCGGTTTTCCGAGAAGCGCCGGTAGGGTATGGTGACAAAGCTCAAGCGATCCGATGGGTGATCACCGGACTCGCCATCCTCATTTAGGAAGGTGGTTCTCGGATCGTCTGCATACCAGACCGCAGCGCTGATCTCCCGTGTCATATACTGCATAGCGGCACGCCCTACCCGGTAGATGTCCGCACTCCGACGCCCTTTGTCGACCCCGTCCGCTACCGCCGCAAAAGAAGCAAAAATAACCCCTGACAGGATGGCGAACATGACAAGGGCCAGAAGCACTTCGATAAGCGTGAAGCCATTGGAACCGTTATTGTGAGGCATAAGTTTCCAGGCTATAATGGCGCTCATGTTGCCCATCGGCCCAACGCACCGTCACCTCGATGTGTCGGACTTCAACACTGGCTGCAGTCTCTTCACCGCTGGTGGGCGCTGCAGCGTCAAATTTGTGTTCGGTCACGACGGTCTGCCACCTGTACTTGGTAAGTTCCGGCTCTTCATACACGCCTTCCTCCTCACCCGGCTCTGGAAACGTACCCATGGCAGCCAGGCGTCCCTGCGTCAATAGAACCGCCGTGGTGAGATCTTGTGAGCGAATGATGGCATCCATCGACAGGAGGTGCAAACGGAGCAGCGGGATCAACAGCATCGCCACAATCGCCATTGCCGCCATCACTTCCAACAGGGTGAAACCCGCCGTATGATGCGGCCAGCATGATGGGTTAGCCCGACCCCGGGTCCACGTAACCATTAAGCACCTTGACGTTGCCAGCCAGCGGTTCAATCATCAGGGTTATTTGCTGTTCATCATACCCCGTGAGATGGATCGTACTCGGCTCAGCCAACCCAGTGGGATGAAAATGTGTCGCGGCCTGTCCTTCACGCGTTTTCGTACCCTGCCCGTCGATGACATCCACCACCCGCACGGTGGAAGGGAAGATATAATCCCGTAATTGGCGGCCTTGTTCAGTCCGGCACTCAGCCGTTTCGACATCAATCATGCACACCGACATCATTTGTTGATCGAGATCAAACGTCAACCGGTAGACCTCCTTGGTCGAAGCAGCACGGGCATGCAAGAGGCGCACGGTGCCACGCAACGCATTAATCGACCGACGCATCTGTTGGCGGTCTAAGAAGCTGCCCATGCGCGGCATCACCACCGCAGCGGCGATACCAATCACCAGCAATACCATGGCCAGCTCAATCAGGGTAAAGCCGTGATTATTGCACGCGCCAGCTCTCGATATCCGCATCATACTCCTCGCCACCCTCCAGGTTGTCGGCCCCGAGTGATATAAGATCGTAATCCGGCCCATGCTGTCC
>JAPULM010000064.1 GCA_027294925.1 bacterium | reverse complement strand
CACAGTGCATGGACGTCATCCAGTTCCAACATAATCGGTAAGGCGAACAGCTCGCCCGTGGGCGTATGCATCCGATAGGGCTGTTCATCATTGACCCAGTCACACACATAGCGGATACCAGCCTGCGCCAGTAACTGGGGGGTACGGGCGGACTGACCGTATTCCGGGCTGAGCCATCCAACGGGGGTTTGGCCCGTAGCCTGAGTCAAACTGGCTATGGTCTCCTCAATGTATAAGCGCTCTTGCGAATCTGACATCTTACTGGTAATCATACGGGTCGCCGCGATGCCGTGGGCGATGATCTCACAGCCGCGTTCCAAACAGTAACGCACCAAATAAGGATAATGTTCCGCCGTCAGTACATCCATCGCCACGGTCGGCGTAATATGATACTTCTCAAGCACCTTCATGAGCCGGAAAATGCCAACTCGGTGTCCATACTCCCGATGGGTTAAACGCGCATAGTCCGGAAACGGACGCGGAATCATACCCGGCGCCATCGACCCGATCTGAACGCTGCCTTCAGGCGGCGACCACTCGGTATGTTCCAGATTAATCAAGACACAAACCGCAACGCGCGCCTGCGGCCATTGCAATCCACCGCGTCGGCTCAAGGGCGACCAGTCATAATGCTCGTGATCCATGCCAAATCGACGTTCTGCCGGCATCGTTATGTCTCCCCTATGACGCCGCATTGAGCTTGGCCGCGTGGATAACCGCCTGCTCGTAATAGTTGGCTATGTAGTAGGCCGCAATGTCGTCCGCGGTGGTCTGCCACACCCCATCATGCGACATAATATAGTCGAGTATCTCGTCCAGATATTGGATACGATGCGGCTGACCAATTAAAAAAGGGTGTAACGCAATACACATTACCCGGCCGCTTTCAGCCCCTTCTTGGTAAAGTTGATCAAACTGATCTTTGCACATGCGGGCGAAGTCATCGCCTTCATAGTGCGTTCGAAATAGAGGCGAATCATTCAGCTCGATCGAATACGGCACCGAAACCAGCTTGCCCGACGCCACCTTAATCGGCACCGGCTGGTCGTCGTGCATCCAGTCGGTGTGATAAATCAGTCCCGCCTCGGCCATCAGGTCCGGGGTGCGCTCCGTGCCGGAAATGGCAGGTCCGAGCATGCCTTTGAGTTGCTTGCCGGTGTGGCGCTTTAAGGTCTCGATACTGTCCTGGTAAAAAGCCCGTTCTTCTGCCTCACTATAGCCGTACAAATAGCGGGTATTGTAGATACCATGACTCATGAAATCCCAGTCTCGCTGCACCATCGCTGCGCCGATTTCTGGATAGTGCTCCAACACGGCCAGGTTTAAAGAGACACAGCATCTAATCGCATAAGCGTCGAGCACCTCCAGCATACGCCAGAAGCCAACACGATTGCCATAGTCACGGTAGCTGTATTCACGCACGTCCGGATACGGCATACGCGGCCATGGATCACGTATGCCACCAGGCGCTGGCAGATACTCATAATGCTCGACATTGGGCGCCACCCAGAACGCCACCCGGGCGTTATTCGGCCAAGTGATGCGTGGGCGATCGATGATCGGACTGTAATCAACACGATGCGGCACTAGTGACATGAAAAAGACCTCATTTGTACAAGGAAGGTAAGCCAGGCTGCTATCGATACAGGGTTGCTGCCATGATGTCAAGAGCAGATCGGCACAGGCAGAACCATCAACTCTGTTTACGCCTGTTCAGACGCAGAACGCCCGTGTCGGCGCAGCAGGCTAACAAATTCGCGTAGGCTTTGCCGTTGCTCGAACTGGTCAATGGTGGTCTCGACGGCAGTCATACCCGCCTCAGTCAGCACCAGACCAGCGAGTTGGCGGAATTTCTCACGCAAGGCGGAGGCCGGGTAAGGACGCTGGAAGTCACCCTGGGCGCTGTCACACGTTTTTGTACACTGTCGGCCATCCTTGAGTGTCACGGTCACACGGGCCGGTTTGAGATGTGGCAGCATGGCGGTGAGCTGCGCATCCTCGCGAATCTGCACCCGATGGCGCAAGGCGGCGATGGTCGGATCGCGCACCACCGATTCGGTAAACGCCCCATATCCCGCCTCACCCCGTACCACAATGGCTGCCGCCGCATGGGGCAAGGAGTACCTGGCGGCAAAGGTATTGAGCGGCGCCGGGTTTTGCATCACGGAAGCAAAACCATAGGTCGCCACATCAATTCGTTCAATATCATCAGGTGCCGGATGCAGATCGGCAAGTGCATCTTCGAGGGCATCGAGGGCCGCGTAAGTCGGATTACAGCAAGCGCGCAGGCGGAAGTAGTTACGGCTGATCTCCCAGCGTTGGCCGATTTCGTCAAGCATGCTGTCGGGCTGGAACCCATCGCCCACCAGCTGACTAAAGGCTTCCTCGATGGCACGGTCCTGAGCTTCGAAACCGGCCAGGGCAAGTTCGGGTGCGAGCGTACCAGCGAAGCCACTCATGCCACCAGCGACATTGAGCACGGTTGCACCGGCCACTGCGTTGGTATAGCTGGGTGTCAACACGAGCGTCGCACCAATGCGTATGGCGCGACTGGTTTGGCTGGCGTTTAACCCGCGCAACCGAGAGGCTGCCGCTATGGCGCCGATCATAGGCGCCTGTCCGTTTTGATGAGCGAGCGCCCGGGACGTGAGGCAAGCACCAACCCGCACCGCCGTATCATACCCGAGAATCAAAGCCGTCAGCACTTCACGACCGGTAGCGTTGCAGGCTTCGCCGACGGCTAACACAGCCGGCACAATTTGAATGGCAGCCTGACAAGAGACGTACCGGTGTCCCTCGCACAATTCGATCGAACGGCCGGCAATGCCATTTAGCAAGGCCGCGGTACGAGGATCACTAGTTGGCCAGCCAGGCGCGAGCACCGTCGCTCCGACGCCATTCGAGGTCACCAACTGTTGACGCAGTCGGGCCACCTCAGGCTGTTCAGAGCCGGCCAGGATGACGCCGAGTGTGTCAAGTAGCACCTGTATAGCGTGTCGTTGCACAGCCTCCGGGATATCCTCCCACTGGGTTTCGGCCACAAAGCGTGCCAATTGCTCGATAGATTCAGCCATCGTCTGTCTCCTTCTTTTTGCTTGCCGATCTCAACACAGCGGCAGTGCCCACCCATTATACGCAATACGGTATCGATAACGAGGATGATTGTAAAGACCTCTTGTTCATGCGTATAGCCAACCTCTCAATTGAAATTCGCCATGGCTGTCGACGCACATCGGCACGGCGTCTGGAGATTGCGCATTGCGGATTGCGGAATAACCCTTTTTCTTTCAATTCCGAATTCCGAAATCCGCATTAGCCCGTCTCAATCTGCTGCTATGGGCGGGAAATGTGCAAAACATCTTATCCAGGTACTTTAGATACCGGATGGCGGCATTTCGCCACTCATCTGTGACCTATAAGAACGGGTCACGGCAATTTTCCCACGGGTTCATGGAATAGTTGGCCGACGCCGATAAGATGTCATTCAGGAGCAGGCTTGAATGGATCATTTTTCCCTTCTGGATACTAGAATTACACCGTTACGTAACCAGACGATTAATTGGAAGGGTAGCAATGCCAAGCAGTAAAAAAGAATCGTTAAAAGAGGTGATGAAACCCGTGCTTTACACCGATTTTGAACACGACAAAACGGGATTACAGGGATGGACTCAAACAACCCTACATAGCGCCTTGTGGCTTATCGCCCTTTTGTCGCTCAGCCTCGTTACGCCTCAGCCAGCCTTCGCCGCCAAATGCTTGTTTATTTCTTCCTACCATCAGGGTTACGCATGGTCCGATGGGGTGGAACGGGGGGTTCGCTCTGTCTTAGACGGCCGCTGTGAGTTGAAGCAATTCAACATGGATACAAAGCGCCATAAAGAGGTCGCAATGATCAAACAAAAGGCGCTTGAAGCAAAACAGCTCATTGAGTCATGGCAGCCTGACGTCGTCATTACCGCAGACGACAATGCCGCCAAATACATTATTAAGCCTTTCTATAAAGACCAGCCAACACCATTCGTGTTTTGCGGTGTCAACTGGACCGTCAAAGAGTACGGATTTCCATATCGCAATGTTACCGGAATGATCGAAGTAGCGCCTATCAAGCCGTTATTCGACAAGGCTGAAGCCTTTCTTCCAAGGCATCAGCGAGCATTCTATATCGGCGCCGACACGCTTACAGAACGTAAAAACCTAAGACGATTTCAACAAGCGGCAGAGCGCCGCGGTATTTCTCTCGAGCATCGTTTGGTTGACACCGCCGACGCTTGGCTCGAAGCATATCGTGAAGCCCAGAATTATGATTTCATCATTATGGGCAGCAACTCAGGAATCAATGACTGGGATAAGGCAAAAATTATCGATGGCATTAAAACTGCCTCACAGCGCCTGAGTCTGACAAATCATGGATGGATGATGCCCTACACGATGCTGGGTCTGACCAAAGTTCCCGAAGAGCACGGAGAATGGGCCGCTAAAACAGCCTTGCACATTTTAGATGGTATCGAACCTTCTCGTATTCCGATCATTCCAAACCGGAAATGGGATATCTGGGTCAATCCACGCCTATTGGAATCAACGGATGTCAAGCTACCGAAGAAGCTTCTGCAAAAAGGAAAAAAGGTTTACTAGACATGCGATTTTGGCAAAGGCAGCAGATTTTTAGCCGTCGAGAACGAATCTTGTTCTGGACGGCAAGCCTCGTCATCTGCTTGGCATCCCTATATCTAACCGTCTATCTTGAAATTTCAAGAACCGAACGGGATTTCATGCAACAGGCGTCGTTGATTCACCAGGCCATCTCACAACGCTTGGGACGTCTCGAGGCTGTACTCGTCTCGCTGGTGGGTCTGCACCATGCCAGTGATGAACTGAGTCAGGCGCAATTTACCGCCTTTGCCCAGGAATTACTCGAGGCTTATCCGCACATCGGCTCCATTTTGTTTCTCAGTAAAACCTCCAAAGCAGACCTGGAAACATTCATCCAGGACATGCACAACACGGGGTTTGTCCAGTTCGATGTCACGGAATTAGACGCTAACGGCGCCCTGCGACCGGTGGCCTCACGCCCGTCGTATCTGCCAGTTAGCTCGATTGAGCCCTTAGATCCACTATCGGCCCGTTTTTTGGGTTACGATGCCGCCTCTGATCTCTTGCTCATACCTGCTATCCAAAGCGCCGTAGAATCAGGCACTGTCGCGGCGTCATTGCCAATCGACTTTCTGCAGATGGATCGCAGCCTCCTATTGTTCAAGTCTGTTTACCAGGGGCGCTATGCCCCTAAGACGCCTGATGAGAGACGCGCACTTCTATTCGGCGTTATGGTTTTAGAGCTACCGGCTACCCTGTTTATGAATGATTTAGTCGAAGCATATGAAGATTTCGGCATTTCATTTTTCCATCGCGACATGGAAGCAATAAGTAGGCAAAATAGCATCTACATACAAAAACAGACGAAAAAACCCACCGGTAGCCTGTCTTGGCGGCCTCAATTCACCTACCAACGCAGGCTGGATGTGTACGGCCAGCCCTTTATTTTATCAATTACCCATTGGGCAGGTATCAACGCAATTACAGGGCGCAAGATCGCTATCGCCCTATTGTTTCCCTTATTCTTCGTCATCGCTCTGACCTCAGTTATCCGCAACCGCCGCCTGGCTCGATACGAAGCCAAAAAAGCACAAGACGCTATCATTGCCGAGGAAAGACGTTTTAAAGACTTCGCCGGCATCGCTGCGGATTGGTTCTGGGAACTCGATGCCGATCTACGTTTCACTTATCTGTCGGAGCACTCGCAGGAAGTAACCGGCGTTTGCCCGCAACAGCTGATGGGTTTGACCTGGCGCAACGTCCTGACACATCGCGCTAAGCGCTCGGAAACCATTGACACCCACGTTCAGGACGTCGAAGCTAGGCGGCCGTTTCGGGATGCTGAAATTGAATGGATATACCCGAACGGTATCGTCGGCGTGCTACGCAATAGCGGCAAGCCGATTCTCGACGAGAACAACAACTTCCTGGGTTATCGAGGGACAGCGACAGACATCACAGAGCGCAAACGGGCAGAACAAGCGCTACTTGAGAGTGAAGAGCGTTTCCGCAACCTAATCGAAGGCTCAGTTCAGAGCATCTTTATCCATCGCGACCTAAAACCACTTTTTGTCAACCAAGCATTTGCGACCATCCTTGGCTTCGAGCTGCCAAACGAGATTCTCGCTATGCCATCTATCGAGCCTCTTTTCGCACCTCACGAGCGTTCACGTATAAGCAACTACTATAACGCGCGTTTACAAGGCAAAGAGGCGCCTATCCAATACGAAGTGGATGTGCTTCGCCAGGATGGAACCTGCATAACCGTCGAGAACATGGTGCGGGTCATCATTTGGGAAGGACAACCGGCCATGCAGTCCACCCTTATCGATATCACCAAACGCAAGCAGGCAGACGAAGCACTGCGCAAAGCCAAAGACGCTGCCGAAGCAGCCGTACAAGCCAAAAGCGATTTTCTCGCCACCATGAGTCACGAAATTCGCACCCCGATGAACGGTGTGATTGGTATGACAGGGTTATTATTGGACACCCCTCTGAACCCAGAACAACTGGAATATGTTGAAACCATACGACGCTCCGGCGACGCATTGCTCACCCTGATCAACGACATCTTAGACTTTTCCAAAATCGATGCAGGCAAGCTGGAGCTAGAAATTCTTGATTTCCATCTTCATACGATGGTAGAGGATGTGCTTGAGCTACTGGCTGAACAAGCTTTTGACAAAAGACTTGAACTGGCTTGTTTCATCCATCCCACTGTACCCGCATGGGTAGCAGGAGACCCGGGGCGATTGCGTCAAATTCTCATCAACTTAGTAGGAAACGCAATAAAGTTCACCGAAACGGGCGAGGTCACCGTTCAGGCAACATGTATAGAGGCAAGCGACGATGACGTGATAATGCGTTTTGAGGTCGTCGATACCGGCATTGGCGTCACGCTCGAGACTCAAGCTCGACTGTTTCAAGCATTCTCCCAGGCGGATGCCTCAACCACCCGAAAGTACGGTGGCACCGGCCTTGGCCTAGCCATTTGTCGACGGTTAACTGAGATGATGGGTGGCACCATTGGCGTTGAAAGTGACATTAACCGTGGCAGCAAATTCTGGTTCACGGTACGCCTGGCAAAAAGGTTGGCGCCGCCCACCTCAAAACCTATTTCCGAGGTTAAGTTGCCTAACATGCGTGTGCTGTGCGTGAGCGACAACACAACGCATCGGTCAATCTTCCTGTTACAGCTGAACGCCTGGGGCATACATGCGGACTACGCCATCAATGGCGCCAGCGCCCTCTCACGGTTACAAGCAGCGCAGCACAGCGGCACGCCGTATGACCTGGCCATTTTTGACATGCAGCTGCCTGATATGCACGGCCAGGAGTTCGCCCACAGTATCAAAAGTAACCCGGCTCTTGCAGCGCTTCGCCTGATCATGTTGAACGCTTATGGGCAGCGTTTTCCAGATCAAGCCGCCCAAAACGCCGGCATCGCGGCCTGCTTGACGAAGCCGATACGGCAATCCCAGCTTTATGACAGTATCATGACGGTCATGAAACCATCCTCTACGGCAAGCTCCACGCCCCTATCCGGCCGCCCGTACTTGCCTGCCGAGCAAGCCCATCGCTGTCCCAAAACCAGAGTACTGCTGGCTGAAGACAATACGGTGAATCAGAAAGTAGCAGTGCGCATGCTGGAGAAGCTCGGCTGTCATGTCGATGCGGTCGCCGACGGACGTGAGGCCGTTGAAGCCCTTGCCCGTATTACCTACGATCTTGTCTTCATGGACTGCCAGATGCCGGAGATGGATGGCTATGACGCAACGGCAGCCATTCGTACGCGTGAAGCAACGACAGGTGGCCACATCCCAATTATTGCATTAACCGCGAACGTCATGCAGGGGGATCGTGAGCGCTGTCTCCAAGCCGGCATGGATGACTATATCAGCAAGCCAATCGAATCTAAGCACCTGAAGAAGACACTGCTCAAGTGGACCAAGCTAGTCCCCGCTGCTCCACCGAGCAAGATCGTCTAGCGCCGCCTGTAAGACAAAGACCGACAAAAGATTCCCCCGACACGCCTATCTCAAAAAGTAACCTGCGCTGATACCACAACAGAGCCTTAAGCCGTATCTTACAGGCTGTACGCCGACATGCGGTTAATCAACAAAGAAGAGAACCTTATGGAACGCATAGCCAATTCCCTACCTGCTGACAATGCGACACCACAAATCCTGATCGATGAGATTAAAGACAATTCTGCCTGGCATCGAGACAGCTTGTCACCTGAAGACTGGCTGATTCCGCTTCCCGAGGCCTGCATCGCAGAATTCGATGCAGTGGCGCAATCTTTACGCCAACACCCACGATCTATACAGAGCCTCACAGCCGAGGCATTTTCTCTAACTGCCTGCGCCAACATGATGTCTACCGTACAGGCAAATCTGCAACATCAGGTAGGCTTCGCCATCGTAGATCGTGTCCCAGTCGAACGCTATAGCCTAACTGAAAACAAAGCCATCTACTGGCTGCTGGCAACGCTGTTGGGACAAGTCGTCAGTCAGAAATGGGACGGCACAACCCTATATGATGTCAAAGATTCCGGCAAGACTTTAGGCTACGGTGTGCGGCGCTCGGTGACCACTTTGACGCAAGATTTCCATACCGATGGCGGCTGGTTGCCCAGGCATCCGGAGATCGTTGGACTCTTTTGCCTGCAGCCTGCTCAAGCAGGTGGCCGCAGTCGCTGCGTGAGTCTCACCGCTGCCCATAATGAGATGCGACGTCAGCATGTCGATCTACTTGCCCGGCTCTATCGTCCCTTCTTTTGGGACCGTCAGGCGGAACACGGAACTGACGGAGCGCCTTTCAGC
>JAPULM010000639.1 GCA_027294925.1 bacterium | reverse complement strand
GCAGACAGCCGGGTTGTGATGCAGTCGGTGCTCGGTACAGAACCATTCCCGGAACCTCTGGTGCAGGAGGTGTTGGTCAAAGCCGCTGGTAATCCCTTCTTTCTGGAAGAATTGTCTCGCGCCGTGGTGGAGGGTGGCGCCCACGACCCAGCGCTGACCGTGCCGGAAACGGTGCAGGCGGTGCTGGCTGCCCGTATTGATCGGCTACAGGCGACGGATAAAGCGCTTCTCCAGCTCGCGTCGGTCATGGGTAGAGAATGGGGCTTGTCTCTTCTCAGTGCGATTGCCGAATTACCCGCGTCCGTATTGGATGGGTGTCTACAACGTCTTCAGGAGGCAGAATTTATCTACGCCCGACAAGGGGTGTCCGAGCAGACTTATATCTTCAAGCACGCCCTCACCCGGGATGTTGCCTATCAGTCGTTGCTACAACGCACACGTCAGCGACACCATCAACGGATTGCCCATGTGCTAGCTGAGCGCTTTCCCGAGACGGTCGAGATGCAGCCGCAACGACTGGCCTATCACTATGCTGAGGCGGGTCTCATCATAGAGGCGATTGCATATTGGCATCGTGCCGGCGACCACGCCACGCAGCACTCAGCGAATCAAGAAGCGATTGATCATTTTAGCGAAGCATTAAAACTCCTAACGACGCTTGCGGACACCCCCGAACGCGCCCGGCATGAACTGACGTTACAGGTTGCATTGGCAGAGCGTCAGGAAGTCGTCAAAAGCATGTCTGCCCCAGAGGTGCAGCGCAGTTACAGCCGAGCGCGAGACCTCTGTCAGCAAATAGGGGACGATAGACTGATCTATCAAGTGTTGATGGGACTGTGGGGTGGGGCGCTGCACCGGGCGGACCTTCAGCAAACACGCGAACTGGCGGAGGACTTTCTCAATAGAGTCCGGCACCAGCATGATCCGGTCCTCAATGTACGCGCCCACTCACAGCTTGGACTGACATTACTTTGCACCGGCGAGTTGGTTACGGCCTACGAGCATCTGGCGCGGGGGGTTGCTGTCTACGACTTGCGTTTCCATCCGCAACAGCAATATACGGATCATGTTTTCCACGACGTTGGTGTGCGTTGTCGAGCTATAGCCACACAGGCCCTGTGGTTGTTGGGCTATCCGGACCAGGCCTTACGGGTCATGCAAGAAACCCTTGGGCTGGCCCAGGCTATGGCGCATCCTTTCAGTCAGGTTTTTGTCTGCAATTGGGCTGCGAGACTCCACCTTATGCGCCTCGAGAGACAGCCTGCACGTGAGTGTTCAGAAACAGCCATGGCACTTAGCAGCGAACAGGGGTTCGGCTGGATGTTGGCAATGGCAATAGTCTACAGAGGCAGGGCACTGGTTGATCTTGGCAAGAGCGAAGAAGGTATACGGCAGATTCGCCAGGGTCTGGCTGATGCCAAAAAGATTGGGGTGGAATTGTATCGTTCATGGGATGTCGCTCTGCTGGCTGAGGCGTATGATCAGATGGGGGAGACAGAAAAAGCGTTCCCCGTGCTAGACGAAGCATTGGCGCAGGTCGACAAAACAGAGGAGCGCTGGTGGGAAGCGGAAATATACCGACTCAAAGGCGAGTTCTTACAGCGTGCGGAAGGCGGCGTGCGGAAGGCGGCATTAACTCCGGAAGCCTGCTTCCAGCAGGCCCTTAACATTGCCCGCTGCCAGCAAGCCAAGTCGTTGGAGCTGCGGGCCCCGCCACCAGCCTGGCTCGCCTGTGGCAGGCACAGGACATGCGTAAGGAAGCTCAGGACCTACTTGCCCCGGTGTATGGCTGGTTCACCGAGGGGTTCGACACGGCGGACTTACAAGAAGCGAAGGCGCTATTGGCGGCGCTGTCATGAGTTCCGCAAGCAAGTCCCGCATGGTTACAAAGGTCGCCAGGTTATAGCAGTTCGGATACCACCTGGCGTAAGGTGTCGGCATCGAGCGTCATTTGCTGTCCACCCACCCCATTGGCAAACCGTAATGCCTCCTGTCCCTGCCGATCATAAATCAACAGGGTTGGTATGCGCCGGATGGTGCCAAACTGACCTGAGATCACATCGTTGCCTTTCAGTACCGTAAAGGGCGGCTCGGTGAGGGTTAAAAATTTTGCCAGTCGTTTGTCGTTTGAGAAGTTTTCGAAATTCTCAAATAGATTCACCGCAATCACTTCCAGTCCGTTTTGATGACGTTCGGCATGGAGTTGTTTCAGATGGGCAAATTCTTCGCGGCAAGGACCGCACCAACTGGCGAAGAATGTCACGATGACGACCTTGTTGTTAAACGTGTCAGGCGTTACGGGAGCACCATGTAGGTGTGGTAACGCTTGCAGGGTTGTTTTGATCTCAGAAGTAAGACCATTGTGGTTCTGCGTTGCCCAGGCCACTGCTAAGATGATCAGAACGACTGCCACTCCTAAAATGATGCGTATACCTCGCATAAGCCATCCTTCACACTGCCCGGTTGTAGCCAGCTATTGATGTTCACTATAATCTAAAGACTAGCGTCATGCAGTTTTTCTAAAACTGTATGGCCCCGAATCAAAGACGCTGTTATGTTCATAACGCACGGATGCATGATAATATGCCCGAGGTATACTCGGGAGCGCGACCCTGATGGCCGTTTTTTTTCGGCGAGACGCCCGCGTTCCTAACTTTGAGAGGGGGTTCGATATGGCTGAAGGGAAAATGGTGGTATTTGAGATGCGCAATGGGGAAAAACGCACCTACCAGGGGGTGACGCATGTTGATGACTCACGGCGTCATTTGGTTCTGGTACACCATCATGATGATGTGATTGCCCAACTCAACAAACACGACGTGGTCAACTTTTCCTTTCAAGTGTCGCCAGCCGATGCTGAAGAAGCAGCAGGGGCTGCGGAAGAAGGCTCGGAGGCGGCATCTGCTTAGAGGTTTTGCCAGGCGCGCGACCAGCCGGTCAAAAGAGCTTGCTGCCCCAGGTCACCGCATGCGGCCCAGATTCCGTATGCGCGAGTTGCTGGGCGTGCTCGTAGAGCACGATCACCGTACTTCCCATGTGAAAAATACCGAGTTCGTCACCTTTTTGAATCTGCATCGAGGGGGTATAATGACGCGCCTGTTGAGTGGTCACCCCGGACTGATTTGACACCAGCTGCGGATCAAATCCCACCGACATCATCCCCACGTTGGTGGCGCCGACCATGACCACGACGCAAAGCCCGTGGGTGGATTGAATGGCAATCACCAGCCGTTCGTTAATCGTGAAGAGGCGATCAATACGGCTGACGCTCCATTCGTTAACGGGCCAGAGCGTGCCCGGCACATGGACCGCATGATCAATGTCGCCCTCAACCGGACTGTGAACCCGATGGTAATCGGTTGGGCATAAGTAATAGGTCCAATACCCGCCTCCACGCAGCCGTTCGCTCAACTGTGGATCGGTCACCAGTTCAGTTAGCGTGTAGTCAAGTCCTTTTGCCTGCATCAAGGTCCCATCAACTATACGCCCCCACTGGGTCAGACGGCCGTCCACAGGATGCACGGCGGTTGCGGCGTGATCCACGTAGCGTGCGCCGGGCTTCAACTGCCGGGTAAACAGCTCGCCAATGCATCGGTAGGCCGTCAGGGGCATGGCCGCCTCGTCAAGATTGAGCCGATAGTGACGTGCAAACCAACGCAAGGACCAGAGTCGTAGCGCATCCGGTAAGTGCACATTGACAGCCCAGCCGGTACAGCGGCTCAGAACATTTTTGGGCAATACTCGCAGAAGCGTATACATGAAGCGCAATTCACCTTTGCGTTTTGGGTGCCTCGATGCCAATATGTACCGGGACCAGGTGCCTTCTGTGAATAGGAGAAACCGAAGGTAGCGGTGTGTCGATACCGCGTATGTTCACTTCCAGGAGGATGACGTTATGGCAACGATTGAAACGTTCTGTGCGCCGGGTGTCTACGACCCGCCGGGTTATCATCAGGCTATCAAGGTAACTGGTGCCCAAGCCATTCTGTTTCTTGCCGGGCAGGTGCCGTGCGATTTGGACGGTAGCGTTAGCCACCGGGGCGATTTCGTTGGGCAAGCCCGTCAGGTGTTCGGTGCGATCAAGGCCCATGTGGAAGCTGCGGGTGGAACGCTGGCAGACGTCATAAAGATTAACACCTACGTTACCGATGCTCGCTATCGTCCCGAGTTCCGGCAGGTCCGTCAGGCGTTCTTCGGCGACAAAGGGCCGGCCTCAACAATGGTCGAAGTGCGGGCGCTGTCGCACCCGGATTTCATGATCGAGGTCGAGGCAATGGCGATTTTGTGACCTCGATGTGGTGCGTTTAGCGGCCCTCGAATTGCGGTTTGCGTTTTTCGCGGAAGGCCGCCGTGGCCTCCCGATGGTCGGCTGAATTCATGCACACGTACTCCGACATTAGCGAGAAATCCATAATTTGATTGACGCTTTGCCAGATGTGCTTATTGATGGCGATCTTGGTGTAGCGAATGGCCAGAGTGGCACCGTCTGCGACTTCCCGCGCATAACGCATGGCGGTGTCCATCAACTCATCTTTAGGCACGCAATGGTTGACCAGACCGATGCGTGCCGCTTCCTCGCCGTTCAGCAAGCGGCCGGTAAACAACATTTCCTTGGCGCGATGCGGCCCCACCAGGAGTGGCCAAATCACTGCGCCGCCGTCACCGGCGGTAATACCGACATTGACGTGCGTATCG
Source organism: bacterium (assembly GCA_027294925.1). The sequence goes on along the minus strand of JAPULM010000639.1, from coordinate 8,928 downwards.
CCGATCTTCGCCGTGTCGGCCATGAAGATGACGTCACACAGTAAGGCACAGGTCGCTCCCAACCCCACGGCAGGGCCATTGACCGCTGCCACCATCGGCACTTCGCAATTGATGAAGCGTTGCACCAGCGTCTTGGGACCGCGCAACAGCTCCATCGGGCTACGTGGCGTCGCGCCTCCTGCGGCTCGGTCGTTCATCGCCTTCACATCGCCACCAGCCGTAAAGGCCCGGCCGGCGCCGGTCAGGACGGCGACATTAACGTCCGAGTCATAGTTCACCATGTGCAGGAATTCCTCCAGCGCCTCATGCAGCCCATCGCCAAAGGCGTTCAGTCGCTCCGGACGATTCATGGTCACCGTAGCGATTTTATTTTCCACCACCACATCCAAGTGTCCCTTTGCCAGTTCACTGTAATCCATCCTGTTCTCCTTGCGAATGCAGCCGTAGCCCTCATTCCGAACAAGCTCCAAGAGCTTCGTTAAGCGTGCCAAAGGAATCAATTATGGGGTTGTCCGTTGGCGTAAAGAAACGTCGTCTCGACTTGTTACGCCATGGCCAACCTTTGAGTTGACTGCGTCCACTACGCCCAAGCACAGGATAATCCGTAGCCATTGATTATGCAACACTGAGAGCCATTCTCGGTGAGCTGTCTGCGAACACAAAAGCCTTCCTGCCAAACTGGCAGGGTCATCACACTGCACCATTAGAGACTTGCAGTGGCCGCCGAGCTGCTGCCGGGCTCGGCCTTGCGGTAGGCGAAAATGGGGCTGCTCCAGGCTTGGAAGCCATCCTCGGTATAGACCGATACCCAGATGGGATTGTCGCCCACCGCCCGTAGCGCAATGTCTAAGCTTTCGGTCATCTCTCGATGCGGGTTTTCGTTGGGCAGGCGGAAGACCTTGATGCGCCGCTCTAATCCGCCTGCCTGCATGACCGTATCTTCGAGGCCGATGGCGTCGAGCGCCAGGTCGAGACAACCGTGATTACTCACTAGGTCTAGGCGGCCGCCATCAGCGCCGTCCAGCCAGACATCGAAGCCGCTGTAGTTGCCGGTGGTAATGGTGTCGAACTGTACGGTGTCGGAGCCTTGTAGGTCGACCATGCGCTCGTGGTTCCAGATATTGATTTTTTCCATCCGTCTGATGCTGGCGCCGACGAAGCGCACCCGTCCCTTCCACTCGGTCGTCCGCCCCCGGCCACGGTACTCGGCCCCGCTCCAAAGGACGCGAAGGCGCTCGCCGAGGTCGTGGGCACTGTAGGGTCTCAAGGTCTGCAAGACGTCCTTGCCGTTACGAATTTCGATGCGCTCGATGGGGGTTTGGGCAATGACCTCCACCTTAAGCGTGAGCCTTTCATCGTCGGTTTGGACGATGTCACCCATCATGACGTCGTTGACGCTCGTTGAGGTCGTTTGCGGGAAGACTTTGGGATCTCGATCGAACAGGGTAGCGGGGTTGGCAAACGAGGCGCGAACATCCAAATGCAAGCGCGTACCTGTGGTGCCGTAGTGGTGGCGCCGACGCAGACATTCGAATAATCCGTCTCGGCTCAACTCCTTGGCATAGAAGCAGGTCAGGCCGCCATAGGCACCAAAGGTGGCGGCCCCGGGATAGCTGGCGCCAGGGCGGCCCTTGTGGCCATCACTATTGCAAACAACCCCACTGCGGTGCCCCAGCGGGAAGCCGTCGGTCAACAACCATTCAAAGGTACCCCAAGCCGAGTGAATCTCCATCGCCGTTTCCAGGCGGCCATCGTGGGCATAGGTGATATCTGCGTAACGCCCCCCAACGTGGGCATAAACGACGCAATCCTCGTCGGCAAGCATGTCGAACAAACGCCTGGCGTTGGGCGCGTCGGTATTGAGGTCTGAACGGTCGGTTAGCAAGGCATGAGATGAACGATGAATCTGTCGGCCTTCGGTGCGAAAGTAGACATTGCGATCGCCGCCCACGGCGGTGTTACCGGACCACTCATAGCCTGGCAAGGTCACGAAGGTACCTTCCTGGTGGTATGCCGCCGTTAGTTCATTGAGAAAGGCCCAAAACGCGTTGTTGACTTGAAAATCATTGGCCTGATGACCGGTGGCGTCGAGAAAGGCCTTGTTGCGTGCAAAGTCGAAATACTGACGCGAGGTGGTGATGCCGATCGACTCGCCGCTTTGCCCGTGCATGTCACCCCAGTAGCCGCCGTATGGGCCGTGGCGGATCACTAGTGGGTGGGATTCCGCCACCATGGCGCCGCCGGCGTCTCGCACCCGTATGCGCAACACACCCGGCTGCGCTACGCTTAATCCCTCGAACACGACGGACTTTTCGCCCAGCGGATAAGCAAAGTCGCTCGCTAAGTCATGCACAGGAAGGCTGCATTCAAAGCTGAATTGACCGCATGCACGATGGGTGGGATTACCCCACTTATCCTCTGCTTTGAGACCGAAACGAAACGTCTCGCCCGGGCGGCGTAAGGATGGCAGCACTGCTTTCCATTGCACCGGTGGGCCGGGGACGATGGCGATGCTAGGGGTGTTCGGAATCGGCACGAAATGACCTACGGCACACACGTCAGCCAGGACTTTGAACTCGAAACCGCCCTCCGCCATGGTCTGCACCCGCATGCCGGGCGAGCCCCCGGAGGTGTCGCCGAAGACGACCGTAATGACGTCCCCCTCTCTGAGGTAGCCACCGGTTACATTGACGGTGAGCGCCTTCCAGCGCGGCCGGGCAGCGCTGCCGCGTTGGCGATACTCGACGGAAAGCGGTATGCCACTACTCGAGCTTGCCGTTACGTAATTCGGTGCACTCGGGTCGGTGGTCTGCAAGGCCTGACCATCGCCCATGGCTCGGAATACGATACGAATGGCGCCAGTATCATCGAGACCGTAACGCCCAACCGTGTAGGTCAGGCGAAAGGTCTGCAGGCTGCGGACCTCCACCGGGTCTCTCGGTTCGAGTTCGACGTGGCCATACAGCACCGCGTCCTCGCCTGGCTGGGCGCTGGGCCAAACCTCGCCGACCAGCGCCTCATCCACCTGGCCTTCAATGGCGTTTACCGGTACTTCGTCTTGAGCGTTTTTTCTCTTAGTCATAACCAACGTCCTCCACTTCCCCTAGCCCGGATGATCGATCAACAATAATTCGGGCTAGGGCATTGTCACCTGAAGTTGTCCGGGTGAATGTAGGTGAATCCCGCCTGTCGCGATACGTCGTCGTCACCCACATTATCGCTCAGATAGAGGTAGAAATCGGCTGGATATTGTTTAGCCGCTTGAAGCAGGGCTTGGGCTCGATCCGGATGGGTGATACGTGGGTAGGGCAGGCCGTCGCATGCTGAGCTAGGCGAGACGAGCACAAATTGAGCGCCGGCTGCTTCAAGGTCTTGCAGGCGCGGTAAGGGAACGGGCTTCTGGGAGACTCTCTCCGGTGGAATCAAGGATTCGACGGTAAAGAGCGTTCCGTCGCAATCGAGACAAATCAGTATTTTCATCAACGCCTCCGTAGCCTTAGCGCGTCACCCATTGTCCGTATATCGGGAACTGACTGCAGATGACCTCGATATACGACGGTTGACGGTTGTCGTTGGCGGCTAGCGCACGTTGAAGAGCCCCCGCAATGTTGTCCGGCTCTGTCACCCGTTCGGTGTGCAGGCCGAACTCCCGGAGCGCCTTTGCCATATCGATCTCGTTGGGGCCGAGCACGCGGTGCGTGTAGGGGTCGTGCCCCTCGCCCCAGAAGCCGGGGCCGTATCCGGCGAAGCCGCCGTTACTGACATGCACCACGGTAATGCCCAGTTTCTCCCGTACCAGCACTTCTAGGTTGCCCATCATATACCCAAGCCCCGCCTCACCCGTCACCGAGACCACCTGCCGGTCCGGATGGGCCTTCTTGGCGGCCACCACCGCTGCCAGGCTGTAACCCAGCGATGACACGTTGCCCCAGCCCAAAAATCCCCTCGGCATAAGCGTCTCGTAGACCGTGCTCAACTGGTCGCGCGTGTTGCCTGACTCGTGCGTCACGAATGATTTGTAAGGGTCGAGAACCCCCATAAGCTCGCTGTATACGCGGTACGGGTTGATCGGCGTATCGTTCGACGCCATCGCTTCTCGGTACTGCGCCAGAGCGGCATCCCGGCAGGTTTTGATGTCGGCTTTGACATGGCCGGCGTCACGGCTCTTGCCGCCTGACTGCGAGGACAGCTCGTCGGCTAGCGCCTGCAGAGAAAAGCGGGCGTCGCCGATCAGGGCGTGAGCTGTCGGGAACACCTTGTTGACGTCCAGTTCGGTGACGTTGCAATTGATGATGGTCTTGCTTGCCGCAGCGGGAATGGCATGGCTGAAACGGCCTGGCGACAGACTGGACCCAACGGCCAGAATCAAATCGCTTTTGCCTAGGTATTCGTTGACTTGGTCACCGCGCACGCCGACAAACAACGGATGATCTTCAGGGAACGCGCCCTTGGCCTTGAGCGTCGTGATGACCGGAATATTCGCCAGCTCCACAAACGTTTTGAGCTCCGCCACCGCGTCGGCATAAATGACGCCCTCGCCTGCGTAGAGAAGCGGCTGATTGGCTTTGAGCAGCAGGTTAATGGCGAGGCTCACATCAGCCGGATCGGGGGCTGACTTCCAGCCCTTTACCGGCATGTAGGGATCGGCTGTTTCGTCGTACTGTCCCGCCGCATCCGGCACCGCCAAAATGACGGGGCCGGGACGGCCCGTGCGGAGCATGGTGAAGGCGCGGCGCATGAACTCCGGCACGCGTTGCGGCTTGTCGATATAGCCATACCACTTGCATACTGATTTGAGGCTAGAGGTCACATCGAAATGGGAGTTTTCGCTGCCGCCAATTGGGACGCCGTCGGTGATGCACAGCATCGGCGAGTTGTCTTCGTACGCCTGGGCCAGCCCGGCGTAGGCCACCTGAAGACCGGCGGCGTTGACCCCACCCTGCACCGTGGCCACGCCGATTTTTTTGCCACCGGTGATCCTTGAGAAGGCGTCGGCCACAGCGATCGCGTAGCGGTCGTCTCGCATCATGAGGATCGGAATGTTTGCACGGCCAAGGGCGTTGTTGACCCGGCAAACAGGGAAAGTGGAGACCCATTCTACGCCTTCTTGCTTGAGAATTCGCGCGATTCCGGTTGCAGCGTCGATAGTCAAGGTATTGTCCTTTCGTAGTGAATGGCCCGGGTTGTTCTTAGACAGTGGTTGCGACCTCGCACTCCTCTACCGAGCCGGCAATTCTTCCAAGCAGCACTGTAAGCCATATTTTGCCGGACGCTTAATACTCCGGGTGGGACCCAAAACCCAATGTTTCACAAGTGGGTTTCTGCTCGCAATCGTCATCCTCCCTGCTTGCCTCCCACAGCGCTACCGAGTCGCCGCCATCACACCCGCCTAGTGCGACGCCGGTAACGAATAGTAAAGCAATGCCAAGCATGACGATGACCTGCCGCATGGCTCACATCCCATCATAGCCCCAGTAGGTTCCCCGAGACTGGGTGCGATGACCACCTCGTTTCATCAAGCCGAATCCCCCCGAGAACCCACTTATCATTGCCTTAAACGATCGTCAAAGCTTGGACCCCTATGTCCGATCTCTGTACGGCAGCACTAGTCTGAGCGCCGAGCCGGTACAAGCCTAGCTTAGAGAGCAGCCTGCGTCAACTCACACCCGCTAAAGACATCGCCGAGTGGCTAATTGAAATTCTTTTCCAGGGCCAGATCAAGATAATCAGCTCCTTTTGACCGTCGGATAGGTAACCCGACAAAAATTCTTGCCCAGCGCCTCTCAGCCTGCATATAGATGCGGGCAAAAGGCGGAAAACCTTTTGTCTAGGCACTCGCTACAGCTCCGGATAACAGGGCAGGGCGAGTCGCTCATGGACCGAAAGCCGGCGGTGGAACGCGGCGTTTCGAGGCAGCTTCATACGCCGAGGCGATCTTCAGAAGGACATCTTCCTTGCCCGGTTCAGCGCGAAACACCAGGGAAAAGGGCAAACCAGGCTCTGCGATGGTGGTGGGCTGGTCGGACGGGACCGACACGTAGCGTGTGCCATCCGCGCTGAGCGCGAACACCGGGTCGTAGACGGTGGTGACGTAGCCCGCTGGGATCAGCATCTCCGTCAAGCCGGCGTTCGGGCCATTGAACGATTCTGGGCGCAGGTTGCTCTGCATGCCGTATTGGGGTGCGCCACCGATCAGGGCCGGCGGCCAGGGCGTATGCAGGCGGACCAGGGCGTCAAGATGGTTCTCTAGGATCACCATCATGTCGACTCGGCGCAGCAGTTCGCGCAGCATGATGCGCTCGTTGACGCCCTGGCGCTGATCGAGAGGATTGCGCGGGTCGTTTACCTCCTCCCAGTTCTTGAAGGCGGCGCGCTGATCGTCGCCCCAAAACGTCGAACGCGCGTTGAGGGCGGCAAAGTCGACCAGCGTTTCGCTAAATCCCCGTGCTTTCCAGTCAGCGGCGCGCCGCGTCAAGTATTGCGGCATGTGGAACCTGAACGTCATCGCCAGCTCCTGGTGCTGAATGGTGGCGATATCGAGGTTGGCGGGCGGCGCCATCCTGCCTTCCGCCATTTCGACGAAGTAGTCGATAGGCTGCATGGTGCCGTTGCCGAAGATCTTTCCGGGCATGAACTCGGTCGGGACAATCGCCGCCGCGAACGCCTTGAAGACGGGGTTGCCGTCCGGCCCCAGCCGGAACAGCAACTCGGGCATGAAAACGGGCACCAGCCTGGCGATGGCGCGTCTGAAATCCGTCTTCATGGTCTCGATGTCGGGATCTGGTTGCCATAGGGGATCGGTCGATTCCACCAGCGTCGCCCCCAGCCTGCCGCCGAGAATTGCCTTGATCTCTTTTGCGGCTGCGGTGACGATCGGCTCTTCGGTCTTCGAGCCTGGCGGGTACACCATGGACTCCCGGATGATGCCGAGGCGCATGCCCTTGAGCGCGCCCGCTTCCCCGGACATCTTCGCGTGGCTCGCGTAGGGCGTGCTCAACACCGACGAGCGCGGCACGGTCGTGAAGGGGTCGCGCGGGTCGTAATAGCCTTCGACGGGGTCCTTCAAGGCGTCAAGGACTTTGGCGCAATCGGCGATGGTGCGGCAGAGGATGCCGCTGCGGTCGCAATAGATGTCAGCGCCGATGGCACCGCCGTCGAAGCCGAGCATTGACTTGTGCGGCAGGATCAGTGCGACGGCATTGTGGTTGGACGGGCCGCGGCACGACGCCCGCGTTTCCTCGCCGAGGCTGGCCATCACCAGATTGATGCTGACCGACAGGGCCGATCCCGAACTCGAACCCAGCGCCGCCGCGCGTGTCGTGTCGTAGGGGTTAGCGGGGTTGCCGCCCCACGTGCTGCGCTGATAGCCCAGCGTCGACGGCAATACCTTGTCGGGCTTGTGTTGGCCGCCCGGGTCGCCCGCCCGCCCGTTGTATTCCGTGTTAACCGCCTTGGCGAAGATGATGGCGCCCTTGTTGCGCAGCTGTGCGACCAGCACGTGGTCACGCGCCGGGAAATCGATGTCGTAGCGCGCGTCACCGCCGCCCGTGGATCGCATATCCTTGGTGTCGAACGGATCCTTGAACGAAAAGACGACGCCGTACATGGGCATCTTGTCGAGATCGGGATGGCGCCCGTAGGCCGTGTCGAGCTCGGCGGCGCGCTCAAGCGCGTCGGGCATCTGGCGGAACATCTCGCACACCGGCGGGGCGCCGGGGGGCAGCGGACCCTCAGATGGGTGCTTGTCGAAATCGCCCCTGCAGGTGACCGAACGCTCGCCCCGTATGTTGAGGGTGGCGAGCGCGTTCACCTGCCCGGCGTTCGCAATGCCGGCGATCATCCCGAACTGCTGCTGAACGCCGGGGTCGGAGGCCGTCGCCTGCATGCGTCCGAATTCGAGCGGCAGCCCTTTGTACTTGTCGAGATCGGGCAGGATGGTGGCAGCCTTGATGGTTTGTGTCGGAAAGCGGAGCGCCGCTTGCGCGCGCACGGCGCCCGTCGCTGCCGGGATCGGAGCGCCGTCCTCCGTGACCAGCACACTGGCGACCCCGTTATAAGCGCGCACGCGATCTATATAGTGTTGGACAATCTCCACGCAGGTCGTCTGTCCTGACTTGATCGCAGCGTGCAGCTCGTCGATCGTCGCCTCTTCCAAACAAAACGGCTTATGCCGAGCGAGCTCTTCTGTCATGATGTTCCCTCCATGTCGACAAACACGATCGAGTCCAGGGCAAGATAGGTTGCGCTAATCAACAGATAAGGATTTTAAAGTATGTTTTCTTCGATGGCCAGCACGTCATGGACGCCTTACGGCAGAGGATGGCTACGTATATGAAAAAGAAACGCACTTTTTCGCCCCGTCCCCCAGCCGCCCGCCTCCGCCGCCAGCCGCCAGCCATAGCGGCTCGCAGCTAGACGCAGTACGGCTTTGGCTGGTGTTGGACATGCCGCTCAGGATGGGATAGGCTGAAGCCTCAAGGGTTCTTCGGGGCAATGGCCTCGGGAAGGCCGGGTTGGAAGGCAGGTGAGGGATGGTCTTTTTTCATCAAACCTAATGCCACCATTTTTTTCTCAACCTGCTCGGGAGTATATTTCATCTCCTGCAGAAGTAGATGGTAATTCTGAATGACAGTATTTAAGTGAGGATGGGGATGCCCTGTCTTGCTAAGAAATATTAAAAAGATCTCAATGACTCCTCGCATCAGCGGCTCGGCCTCCTGCAAGCGGTTGGTGTCTTTGAGCAATTGCGCCAAATTGTTCAGATCTATGGCCACCTCGGGATGGTCATTGCCGAAACTGTTTTGATCAATTTCCAGGGCCTGACGCATCAGCGGCTCGGCCTCCTGCAAGCGGTTGGTGGCTTGGAGCAAGTTCGCATAGTCGTTAATAAAAACAGTAAAGCGCTCCCCCCCTTGCTGCTGCAATGCC
>JAPULM010000638.1 GCA_027294925.1 bacterium | reverse complement strand
CATTAACAGTGACCCTGGCAAGCAGACGTCCACGCGCACCTGTGTGGTCAACGGAACGGGCGGTACGCTATCCACGACCGGCACGCTGGTGCTAGTCTCCGACGACTGACGCCATTCGGCCATCGGCGGAGATCGGTCCGTCGGTGGCTAACCCAAAGCTCGACACTTCTGTCAATTCAGCATCCAAGCATCGGCAAGCGTCAGCTGGAGGGTTTGTTGCGTTCAAGTTCATCGACAGCGATATTGGTGAGGTCATCCACGAAGGGTCAGCAAATCCATCAAAGGCACCAGGTCGTCTTGATTTTCCAGGTCCAGCACCAGCTCAGCCACTTGCTGTGACCGGGAGGCACCTAGCAGCGGTTCGGCATTGAGCATGAATTTCTCCCGGAGACTTTCAGGAGACATAGGGTTCCGTACGTGCCCCGGTGCTGGCTCGATGGCACAGGAATACACCTTGCCGCCAGCCCGCACTTCCAGCACACCGAGGGGCCCCGAATCGGGGTCCACTTCTACGGAGAAGCACTGCATCAAAGCTACCAGCTCCGGACGATGAGACGACTCATCCGAGAAGGTCCATTTGGTCACTCGCCCGTCCAGCAACGCACCGGCCACCGTATACTGGTAGCTGAACTTGCCGGCTACGTCCCCCGTGGGAGCTACCCGGAAGAAATGCTCCAGTACCGGCACCCGCACCAGCACCGATTCGATGGCCCCGGCGTCAAGCCGGGATTCTTCCCTCAGCTTGAGGGCCGTCTCGATGGCTCCTTGGGCAATAAAGCCGCAGGGAAATTTCTTGAATCTGAGGGTAGTAGCGATGTGCTCTTTGCCCAGCACGTCAAGAGCGCAGTTGAAATCGATCTCATCGTAGTAGCCGGGCGCCACCACGCTATACATGAATCCCAAAGGCGCTTCCAAGGCATTGAGGTTGGAGGTGAAGCCGACAGACGCCAGTTCGGCGGCCAGCACCCCCCCCTGTGAGGCCAGACCTGCATGTAGTGGCTTGGTGTGAGTGCCGAAATTGCCGGTGACGCCGGCGGACTGGGAGACAGCCACACCCCAGGCCCGGCGGGTGGCATCAGTGTCCAGACCCATGACCTTGGCCGCCGCCGTCGCCGAGGTAATAGGCCCGAATATTCCGGTGGCGTGCATGCCGTGGTGCTGGTCCTCCATCCGCCTTGTGAGGGTGTTCAGGGCAAATCCCACCTCGTAGGCCGAGATGTAACCCTCCAGCAGCCGCCTGCCATCACAGCCCAAACGCTCCCCCGCGGCAAACAATGCCGGTACGATGATCACACTGGCGTGGCCGAATCCGGCGGTGTCGTCATAGTCCAGGGAGTGGCCCAGTGTGCCATTCATTAACGCCGCCAGCCAGGTTGTCGTCTTCTGGGGCCTGCCGATGATGCTGGCTTCCTCTCCTGGACAGGCAGCGATGCGACCCCACAGGGCCTGGTCGGGGCTCTCACCAACACCGGCCAGGGCAACCCCCAGGTAATCCAGTATGGCCAATTTGACCGCACTTACCTCCTGACGGCTCACCTGCTCCAGGCGCACACCTTGTACGTACGCCGCGAATTCCTGGCTGAAGTCCATTCCCAGGCCTCCATTTAGATCAGTGCCTTCTTAATCAGCGCCGGCGACGGCCACTGCGGCGATGGTCAGTTCCATGATCTGCGAGATATCGGCGACCTGATCCAGGTCCTCCACCCTGTCGATCAGCTGTTCAATCTGGTTCGAGGCTAAAGGCGTATGTGCACAACAGTAGCGGAACTTATCCCTCACCTCATCCTGGGTCAGCGGGTTGTGTGGATGGCCCTTCTGATACGCCACAGTTCGGCGAAACGTTCGGCCATCCTTGGTGGTGATGGTCACCGGCGTGCCTTGCGCGATCTCGGCATGGGTCCACTCCGGATGCGCCACAAACCGGATCTTCTCCTCCATCGCCTGGCGCATTGTTGGATCATCGCATACCTCCTGGCGGAAGGTCTCGATGTTGACTTTGCCATAGACCATAGCGGCAGCCATATTGTAGTCCAGACTGAATTTACCGTTGAACGCGACCGAGGGTTTAACGAAGCGTAACAGATCCAACAGAGCCGGATGACAATCGACCGCGAGGCTGTCGATATCGTCATAGGAAAGCCCGTTGTCGTGGATGATGCCCAGAGCAGCATCCAACGGGCTGTGGTTCCCACCACAGCAGGGATAGCCCTTAATGCTCAGGCTCGGTGACACGATGCACCAGGGATTACCCAGATTTTCCGTCACCTTGGCGATGTCATAGTTGCCCTCCATGTGTATGGCGTGGAAAAAGCCATGACCGCCCTCGATGATTTCCTCGTCGGCGTAATACCCTTTAGCCGCAAGTAAGGCTGACATAACCCCGGTGCGCGCGGCGTTGCCACCGTGCATACCCTTTGCCCAGGTGCCGAAATTCTGGCTCAGCCCCCCGGCCTGCGACCCGGCAAGTCCGAGGGCGCAACGGGTCTTTTGCACATCCAGTCCAAGCAGTTTAGCACTGGCAGCGGCGGCGGCCAGTGCGCCGTACAATGCAGTGGGGTGATAACCACGTTGGCGAACCGAACCCTCATATGGCCGGGCGGCAACGGAGAGATGCTCGAAGGTCTCATAGCCCAGCACGACGGCTGTCAGCACGTCCTTACCGCATGACCCGTGTCTTTCGCCCAGAGCCAGAATCGCCGGCAGGATACAGGTGGTGGGGTGGGAAAAACCCATGTCGTCGTAATCCAGCAAGTGACCCATAGTGCCGTTCGCAAAAGCTGTGCTGGCAGCAGATGACTTGCACCCACTACCGATGAGGGTTGACTCGGGCGTACCGCCCATCTCACGGACATATTCCGTCACTATCTGGCCGCCTTCCTCCGCATACCCGGCCAGAGCGGTACCGAGCCAGTCCAGAACGAGTCTCTTAGAGAGGCGGAATGCCTCCGCCGCAATGTCATCATAGTCGGTGTTAACAATGAACCGAGAGAGTGTCTCCGTTGCCCCCATGACGCCTCCTTGGTACGACGTACCGTATGTGTTTACAGAGTCTCTCGCCTTTTCCCCATACAACGAATCTTATACCGGCCGAATGGGCGCGTCAACAGGTCCCGTCTGAGACCCCAGGTGGCAAACCGATGACCGCCGTCGCTCAGAAGTTGTCCGAGACGTTGAGTCTCACACCTGTTCTGCGGTATGATAGGCGAATGGACCGCTTTATATATCAAGTCCTGAAGCGCCATGCGGGGGACCACGCCATGCGGGCTGGCAAGCGGGCCGACCCGCTGGTCGTGAACGACAACCGATCAGAGGAGAATAGACGATGCAGATCGTCGATGCCCAGATCCATGTCTGGGGCAGTGGCCTTCCGAGCAATCTGGCACATCGTCAGGTCACGGCGTTCACCACCCAGGAGGCCGTCGGCCTGATGGATGAAGGCGGTGTCGACGCCGCGGTCATCCATCCGCCGAGCTGGGACCCAGGCTCGACCGAGATGGCGTTCGCAGCGGTGCGTACCTATCCCGGCCGCTTCGCGATCATGGGGGCGTTGCCACTGGACCGGCCGGAAAACCGCTCACTGGTGGCAAGTTGGAGGAACCAGCCGGGCATGCTTGGTCTGCGCTACGGGTTCCTGCGGGAGCCGCTGCGCGGCTGGTTGGAGGATGGTACACTCGACTGGCTGTGGGATGCCGCCGAGCGCGCCGACGTCCCAATCGCGATGTTGGCGACGGACTCATTGCCAGCGGTCGGGCGCATCGCCGAGCGCCATCCCGGTCTGCGGCTTACGATCGACCACCTGGGCGGCAGAGGTGGCACCACCACGCTCAAGGATGCCGCCGCCATGACCCACATGCCCGCGCTGCTGGCGCTGGCGAAGCAGCCCAACGTGGCCGTCAAGGTGACCGGTGCGCCCGGCTACTCGAGCGAGGCGTACCCGTTTCCGTCCATGCACACATTCGTGCGTCAGATCTACGACGCCTTCGGTCCGCAACGGATGTTCTGGGGGACCGACATCACGAAGATGCCGTGTTCCTGGCGACAGTGTGTGACGATGTTCACCGAGGAGCTGCCGTGGTTGTCCGAGTCGGATAAGGCGCTCATTATGGGGCAGGCGGTCTGCGCCTGGTGGGGCTGGTCGTCATCAAACCAACACGTATTGTAAACAGGAGGAGACCGCCGATGGACCACAACAGGCATTGGGTTGGCACTTGGGCCACCTCGCCGGCGCCGAGTGAAACCGGTGTGGGCTTCAACAATCACACCTTGCGGATGCATCCGCGTGTCAGTATTGGTGGCGACACCTTGAGGGTACGGGTGTCGAACGCCTATGGCAACGACAAGCTCACGATCGGCGCCGCCTATGTCGGGATCCGGGACAAGGGCCCGGCGATCGTGCCGGGCTCAGAGCGCAAGCTCACCTTTGGCGGCACCGATTCGGCGACGGTCGCGGCGGGTGCACTGGTGATCAGCGACTCGGTCATGCTCGACGTGAAGCCGCTGGCCGACTTGGCGGTGACGCTCTATTTGCCGGGCGAGATGCCGCCCGGCTTCCAAATCACCGGGCGCTATGCACGGCAGACCAATTACATCTCTCCGCCGGGCAATTTTGCCGCCGCCATCACGATGCCGGTCGGCAAGATCACCGACGAGTGGTTCTTCGTCAGCGGCATCGATGTGCTGGCGTCGCAAGAGACCGGTGGCGTGGTTACGCTCGGCGACTCGCTGACCGACGCCAATATCTCCACCCATGACGCCTATTGCCGCTGGCCCGATCAGCTGGCCCGGCGGCTGATTGCTCGGCAGGGTGGCCGGCCTCTCGGGGTGATGAACCAGGGGCTCGGCGGCAACCGGATCTTGCATGATCTGCGCGGCGACAGCGGATTGCGGCGCTTCGATCGCGACGTGCTGGCTCAGCCCGGCGTGAGCCATGCGATCGTTATGCTCGGCACCAACGATCTGCGCAACCGCAGCGCCAATCCTGACGAGGAGGTCACCGCCGAACAGATGATCGCTGGCCTCACCCAGATGGCCTTACAGGCACAGGCAGGCGGGATCAAATTGTTTGGCGCCACCCTGACGCCATTCGGCAACGAGACGTTCCTGCCCGGTGCCTGGAACCCGGTGCGCGAGGGGCATCGCGTCGCGGTCAACAGGTGGATCCGCGAAAGCGGCGCCTTGGACGGCGTCGTCGATTTCGACAAGGCGTTGCGCGACCCCGAATGTCCGACCCAAATGCTGCCAATCTACGATTGCGACGATGGGCTTCACCCGAGCGATCTCGGTTATTGCCAGATGGGCGACGCCATCGACCTAGCGCTGTTCGATTAGGGTCCATGTGCCGTGGGCCCTACCGCAAGATGCCGTGACGTCAACGTGGGAGCTGTATGAGACGTTACCGTCGTTGGCAACCACCTTATTGCAACGTGATAGTATGGAAGGTCGTCCCTCAGAACCCAGCACAGTAGCATCGACCTCAGAAGCTGTTGCGCTAGATATGATACAATACGGGTCGTTCGCGGTGGTCGCGAAGGCTATTGTCTGAACTCATAATACAGAGGATACCCGGATGGGATTTGAGCAGATTGACGGGTTGACGATTCACTACGAGGCGGCGCACGACCCCACGGCGCCGATTGGACAGCGCGTGTTATACGTGCACGGCACCGGGTGCAACAGCAAAGTTTGGACGCAGCACATGGCATCGTTGGCCGAGGCGCATACCCCGGTAGCAATTGATCTGCCTGGGCATGGTCAGTCCGGGGGCGATGGCTTTCGGGGCATGGCAGATCACGCCCATTATGTCATGGGATTGGCCGCCACGTTGGGCTGGGATCAATTCGTCTTGGCTGGGCACTCCATGGGCGGCGGCGTTGCGCTCACCGCGGCACTGTATTATCCGGAGCGCCTCAAGGCCCTCATGCTCATCGATACCGGGGCGCGGTTGCGTGTGGCCCCGTCGATTCTCCAGGCGTCACGACAAGCGGCGCAAAGCGGCCAGCGTAGGGCTCCCGATCGCACCTGGGGCTACGCGCGCAGTACGCCTCTGACTGTCGTCCAGGCCGTTTATGACATGACGGCCGACACCCGGCTTGAAGTGACACACAAGGATTGGATTTGTGATGATACGTTTGACGCTATCTCACGCGTGAAGGACATCGACACGCCAGCTCTGGCGGTGTGTGGTGACGAGGACAATCTCACGCCGGTAAAATATCACAAGTATCTTCGAGATCAAATGCCCAATTGCACGATGGAAATTATTCATCAGGCTGGTCATTGGACGTATCTCGAACAGCCAGAGGCATTTACCGGCGTGGTCAAAGCATTCCTCGACCGCTTGCCACGTTGAGGGCTAGCGCCAGTACACATCGTCAGAAGTCCGTTTCGCCCCGCCGAGGGCGGCTACTAGCGCACTGAAAAAACCTGGCCAACGGAA
>JAPULM010000637.1 GCA_027294925.1 bacterium | reverse complement strand
TACAACGGCTCCGGAATTTCAGGCCCTTCCAATACGGCGCAAATTACAACGCCGGTAGGCGCCAGCATCACGCTCTCAGCCATCGGTTATAAGGTCAAAGGCGCCCAGCATGTCGACCTCAATTGGAGCGGTGTCAGCACTGCAAACGTGGACATCTATCGGAATGATGCTTTGCTCAAAAGCACACCAAACATAGGGATCTACACCGACAACATCGGAAAAAAAGGTGGTGGCACCTATACCTATCAGATATGCGAAACAGGCAGTACAATATGCTCTAACTTGTTTGAAGTGCTGTTTTAGTCAACTATTCTAGTACTGCGTACCGCTCAACATGCCCCTGTGCGTTAGGGTGCCCTAACGCACAGGGGCATCATTAATCATACAAACCATTGCCGGATGCTCAGCAATTAGACGTAGCGCACGGTTGAGCAGCGTTTTGCCAGGTTCCATGCGCGGCCACGGCGATGCGCCCGACGGATGCGGCAGAGGGATTGCATCAAATGTATAGCCGGCATAGGTGCAGCGAAATTGCTGACCAATGTGAGTTTCCATGGCCTGGTAGTCCATCAGCTGAGCAATTGCAAGTTTCCCCACCGGCAATACCAAGGCGGGTTTAAGCAACGCCATTTCAGCCTGCAACCAGCGCGCGCAGTTATTAATTTCCTCTGCACTGGGAACCCGATCACCTCCTCTAGGCTTTTTGCCAGGAAAACACCGACACACAGCCGCCATATAGACACGAGAACGAAAAGTCGCCTCATCCACACCGCAGGCATCCTGGAACCATTTAAACAAGGTCTTACCGGCCGTCCAGGCAAACGGTCTTTGCATGACCGGCTCTTTATCGCCCGGCGCCTGCCCCAGCAGCATAATCTTGCTATATACAGCTTGACCAGCTACGGGTTGCGGCTGCATGGCCGAACACTGTCGGCAGGCCTGCAGCGCATCGATATGCTGCTGTAGTGCAGTTGACCTATTATCAACGTTGGTCCATCGCGTCACCATCATTGCCCCCGTCAGTTTGGCAAGACCATCTTGGTACATTAGGACTAGGTAAAATGGGGCATGATCTGCTCGCCAAACATTCGCATGTAATGTTTTTGGCGATCAAGATCGCCTGACCCAGCCCCTACCCACAGCTTGGTAGCACCGGCCGCGGCGATTTCCTCGATGCGCGCGATCCAGTCACTGGGATTTCCGGCCAAAGCCCAACGTTTAATCGCATAATCTGTCAGACCGAGTTCTTCCATACGCTTGGGGTTTTGGCCCGAACCCAATACATGATCGTACAGCACATATCCATCTACGTATGTCTGAACCCGCTCTTGCAGCTCTTCCGGTAAATTTTTCCCTTGCAGACCAAAACGCATGGCATGATTCAAAATCGATGACACCGAAGCTTTAACATGATCAATACCGGTTGCACTGTCTTCGTGTAGTGACGTCCGAGTGGTGAACCAGATATCAATATCGTCAGGGTTTCGCCCCACTTCTCGGGCACCGGCATGAACACGTGCAATGGTATCTTGAATAACCTTCGGCGTTAGACCGGTTCCAGAGATGAGCCCATCGCCAATCCTGCCCGTCAGATGGAGCATCTTGGGGCCTTCGGCGCAAATCGAAATAGGTATACGATTACGCACTGCCTCAGACGTCCAACGCACCCGCTGCGGTCGGCCTTGATAGGTCGATTCACCTGTAGCCAACAACTCGCGCACACAGGTGACGTAATCCTCAAGACGCGCCCTGGTGGCAGCTTTATAGCCAATATTAAACACGGCGCTATCGCCGGTAGCAATATCCACAAACGCACGGCCATTGCTCAGGCTATCAATCGAAGCGAGATAGGACGCCATGATCTGCGGCTCACGAGTCAGCGGATTTGTAGGGCGAGGTCCAATCCGAGCCCGTTTAGAGGCAAGCGCCATCATCGTGGTCCGTACAAACGCATCACCACCAATAAAGGCAGAATCATAGGTGCCGATTGCCTCAACCCCATAATCATCCGCCATCTTAACGAGGTCCATAAATTTCTGAATGTTTTCTTGACGCGGCAAAACATCGCCAGAACTGAGACCCACCCCAAACGAAACCTTCATACCTGCCCCCTGTCTGTATACCGTTCATTGGTCTACTGAGTCTGCCCATAATACCATTACGGTTCAAACGTAACCAGCCCGGACAATTGATGTCTCGCATCACAAAACAAGTCGTCGAGCGGGCGCCTCTGGTGCTTTTCACCCTACCCATCGCTGCTAACGCGCAACCACATGCAGTACGAGCGCATCCCATATCACCTTGCATCACCAGCCATAGGGCACTACACTGGCAGGCAAAGTTGGACGTCACAAGGAGCAACCTATGCCAAGCACAATGCGGCGATCTATAAACGCCATGTTGATCATCAGCTTAGCCTGGATGTTGAGTGGACTCGTAAGCGGATCTGCAAGCAGTTTGACGGTTTGGCAGACCTACCTGGACGCTGCTCGCAACGCCCAGGAGCATGCGCAGTATATGAAAGCTGAACGGCTCTATCGGCTAGCCCTTGAAGAAGCAGAACGCCTTGCTTCCCATCACCTCAAGGTGGCCACAAGCCTTAACAAGTTAGGCGAATTATATCGTATACAAGGCAAGCTCTCAGAAGCAAAACCATTTTTACAACGAGCCCTGCAGATCCGACAACAGACGCTTGGCAGTGAACATCCCGCGGTTGCTTCCAGCCTCAACAGTCTGGGTGAAATGTATCGGGCTCAAAAGCAATTCACCAAAGCCGAAGCATCGCTGCAGCAGGCTTTGAGTATTCGACAAAAAATATTCGGCTTAGACCATGCCGATGTTGTCGCAAGCCTTATGGCCCTGGCGATGTTGCACGAGAACCAGCATCGCTACACAGAGGCCGAACAGCTCATCTGGCGAGCCCTGGCTATTTTAGAACGGCTACGCGGCGCAGAGCATCTCGAAGTAGCCGACATTCTGCTCACCTTAGCAGCCCTCTATAACAGCCAAGGGCAGTATAAGGAAGCGGAGTCGCCTCTACGACGCGCTTTGGACATTCGTGAACAAGTGTTGAGCCGCAATCATCCTGACGTCGCGGCTGACCTGATTCTCCTAGCCGTTCTATATGATGCGCAAGGGCGATATACGGAAGCCGCACCCATACTCCGACGTGCTCTGTCTATCGATGAGGTAAATCTCGGAGCGGACCATCCTAGCGTGGCAACAGATCTCAATCTCCTCGGCGAACTCTACCACGCACAAGGGCACTACACAAAAGCCGAACCGCTTTTTCGTCGCGCCTTAACGATCTTCGAACAAACGCTGGGTCAACACCATCCTGACACCGCAGCCAGTCTCAACAACCTTGGTGAACTCTACCGCGTGCAGGGGCAATATGCTGAAGCAGCGTCGCCTCTCCAACGTGCACTGGCAATCCGTAAGAGCACCCTCAATGACAATCACCCCGACATCGCAGCCAGTCTCAACAACCTTGGTGAACTCTACCGCGTACAGGGGCAATATGACAAAGCCGAGCCCCTGCTTCGCCGAGCCTTACATATACAAGAACAGGCAGTAGGGAAAAACCATCCCGACGTCGCCACTAGTCTTAACAATCTGGCCGTCCTGTATCATGAACAAGGGCGCTACAAAGAAGCTGAATCCTTACTTCGACGCGCCTTGGACATTGGCGAAAAAACGCTCGGCGCCACACATCCTAACGTGGCCACCAACCTTAGCAACCTGGGGGAACTTTACCGGGCGCAGGGACAATATACAAAGGCTGAGCCTTTACTCAGACGCGCCTTAGACATCGACGAAAAAATGCTTGGACCTGAGCATCTCAACGTAGCGACAGGCCTCAATAATCTAGCTGTTTTGTACAATGCTCAAGGGCAATATGTAACAGCCGAGCCCTTACTCCGACGCGCCTTGCGGATGCGAGAAAAAATGCTCGGTCGCAATCACCCGAACGTTGCCACCACACTCAACAATATCGCTGTGTTGCTGAATGCACAAGAACGCTATCAAGAAGCCGAGCCCATTCTCAGACGCGCACTTGATATATTTTCAGCAACACTGAGCCAACCTCACCCGGCTATCGCCGCCAGTTTTAATAACCTTGCGGTTCTGTATCATGCGCAGGGACAACGCGAGAAAGCCCAACAAATGGTCAATCAGGCTCTAAGCATTGAGGCAAAATTCAGGCGTCAACCGACAACAAGATCACCTCGTGCTTCAATTCGCCTCGCCCAACAACGGCTAGAGGCATTGGGACATAATCCTGGCCCCGTTGACGGCATCCTTGGGCCTCGGACACAAGCCGCCATACGACAGTACCAAGCGAATCATCGATTGACCATAACAGGGAAGTTAGACGACGCTACCAAAGCAGCAATCGGCCTGTGGTAGGATGCGGTAGGATGCGGCGAGACAACGCATGTCGTTCCGCCGCCGCATAACTCAAAATTGATCAGTCAAGAAGTTCGAGTACTTTCTCTGAAGGACGGGCGATCACAGCCTGTTGGCCACGAATAATGACCGGTCGTTGCATCAGCACGGGGTGCGCCAACAACAAATCCACCACTGCTTCGCGGCTCACATAATCAGCTGCATCAAGGCTCAGCGCCTTGAAATTCTTGTCTTTGCGGACTAAGTCAGCTGGCTCATTGGGAAGCAAATCAAGAAATTGAAGCAAATCTTCACGGCTCACAGGTTGTTCCAAATACTCGATAACGTCGAACTCGACGTTGCGGTCGCGCAGAATATCCAACGCGCCTCTAGACTTGCCTCAACCTTGATTGTGGTAGACCGTAACTTTTTCCATAACGGGGCCTCCTGAGCATCTCACATTAACCATCCGATCGACAGATACGCTGCACAGATATAGCACGTCTCACACATTCTGCGCAACTCCGTCACGCCGGGTTCAATACGATTTGACTGTCATACAAGCAACGGCGCAGAGCGTTACACAACTCGCCGTCATCGTCATCGCCGCTTTCACCATCCTCGGCTATGGATAAACACTTCTGGCAGAATATGCGCAAATTCACGTGCCGCAACCTCGGTTAGCGCATTGACGGTTAGTTTTGAGCCGGTTATGGCACGCGGATGTTTTGCCAAAAGTTTTGTAGCCACCTCATGGGCAGCATCCATAAGTTGCTCAGACGGCACAATGCGACTCAACATCCCCCAGGACAATAGTTCTTCAGAAGTGTGGTGGCTACACATCATAATGATTTCTTTGGCGCGCCCGGCACCTACCATAGAAAATAGCCGAGCCGACGTACCCAGACTCAATGGGACCCCGAGGTCAACTTCCGGAAACCAGAACTGAGCCCCTGGGACAGCTAGGCGAAAATCGCATGCCAGGGCCAACCCCCAGCCGCCACCAATCGCATAACCATTGATCGCCGCAATGGAAGCCTGCTCCAAATTTTCCAGCATGGTAAATATACGGTTAATGAGACGAATACGTTGATGGCGCGCTTGTGCGAAAATACGCTGCTTTTCTACTTCGTCATCAATACCCTTAACGATGCTCAAATCGGCGCCGGCACAAAAGCTGTTGCCCGAGCCGGTTAAAATGACGATGCGCGATGCGGCATCGTCTCGCAAATCCAACAAGATCGCTTCGAACTCCTTCAGCATCTCCACGTTGATCGGATTCCGCTTTTCCGGACGATTTAACGTAATGGTGGCAATTTGATGTGCCTTTTCAACTAGAAAATGATCGGTCATGCTCTTCCTCCTTGCGCGACCCTCAAAGGCAAAGATCGTATACGACCCTACTGGCAAAGCAGCTTATCGCGAACGCCACCGTTACATTTTACGTTGCTAAACGTCTTGCTAGGTGCACAGCGTATCATTCTGCACTTTCGTCGAGAGTCGGCACCGCTGGGTGCCGAGGTCCTCACCTTCAATGCGCAACACCAAGTCGTAAAAGGTATGGCGCACTGGAGCGCTTGATAAGTGAATCTCCGTTAAAAAAGGCTTTGGCGAGGCTCGAGTCAATTTTATGCATACGGGTATCGGGCATAAAATTTGACGGCGTTATGCCAAAATAATTTTCGTTTTGCGGTCTCTGATAGCTCCCATGCCATTACGGTCTCAACAGATTTCGGAAACCAGCTTTCCCCATGAGGATAGTCCGACGCATACATGAGAATGTCCTCGCCCAGCAGATCAATGACGGACTGCGTTAAGGCTGCTCCTTCAGGAATTTCGATACTCTGAAAATAACGTCCACTACGCACGTATTCGCTAGGTTTATGCTGAAGCGCTGGTAAGGCAGCCGAAATAGACTGCGCATGTTCATCCAAACGGGCCATCCAGAACGGCAACCAGCTGTGTCCGGCCTCCAAGGTGCCAAGACGAAGCCGAGGATAGCGATCCATAACGCCACTGCCAATCAGCGAGGCCATATTACGCATCCCGCACCACGGATGTGCTGCCGAGCGCTGCAACCAAAGATTCTCCCACGTGTCCAGGCCCCCCGGCGCATAGGGGGGCATTACCGTAAACGTATGTAACACAACTGAAAGATCATAGTCTTGAGCAGCAGCCCAAAAAGGCTCCAGATCGGGATGGTCCAAAGGCACACCGTAGGGCGCATAGACAAACAAACCCAATGCCCAGGTCGATTTAGCCCAACGTTCAATCTCGTGTAAACTACTTTCTATATCGCGGGCAGATGCAAGGATCACACCTGCAAGGCGCTCGGGAAACGCCCCGCAATAGTCCGCCATCCAGCGATGATAGGCGCGATACATAGCGGTTTCGATGTCAATATCCTCACTGAGCGTCCAGGTGCCAAACCAACCGGACGGCAGGGTAAGATTGACGTCCACCCCTTCTTCATCCATATCTCTGATGCGAGCGGCAGGATCAGCATCCACCAGAGGCGATGGCTCCTTGCCTTTATGCGCACCCATAAACCCCGCCATATATCCCGCCGTGCTCGACGACGCATCCGCTGTCGCCGTGCCTAATCGACGGCGGTATGTACGCGCACCGCGCGTGTAAGTCACATTTCCATTACGCTCATTCACAGCCTTATATGGCGCCCAAGATGATAATTTTGCCTTTTCCTGTGCGGCGAGATACGGTTCAAGAATATGCGCCGATGGACCAACGTGGGTATCCGAATCAAAAATTTTATAACCATCTCGTGCCATATGAGATCTCTCCAGCCTTGCAACGTGAAC
>JAPULM010000636.1 GCA_027294925.1 bacterium | reverse complement strand
ATTGAACCTGCCATGCAAGTGGCGGTGCAGTGGTACCGGGACAATCGATATATTATGACGGAAAGGCGATGACTGACGCTGCCCCAAATCTCATCTCGCTCCTTATGGGGACCGTGGTCTTGCGTCCGTATGTGTTTGTCTTTCTATTCGCCTATCTCGCTGCCAGCACCCTGCAGTTCGGCCTGCAACGCACCCTGTTGTTTACCATCGTTGGTTATGGCTTCGTGTTTCTATCAGAGTACAGCTCAACCCGCATCGGCATCCCTTTCGGCTTTTACTACTATCTCGATAGCACGCGCCAGCAAGAGCTTTGGATCAGCAACGTCCCCTTCATCGATTCGTTATCTTTTACCTTCCTCGCCTACGCAAGCTACGCAACCGCACTATTTCTCTATGCACCCTTGTGGCGAACGAAAGGGGACATCCAGGTCGTTGACAGCAAAGCGATACGTCGTTCACCGTCGGTCTTTATCCTAAGCGTCATGTTATTCGTGCTCATCGATCTTATTATCGACCCGGTTGCCTTGCGTGGTTCCCGTTGGTTTCTTGGGCAAATTTATGGATACTACGAGGAAGGTGTCTACTTTGGCGTACCGCTCGCCAACTTCCTAGGTTGGGGGATCGTTGGGGCTGGACTCATCACCTTGCACCGCTTGATAGACGGCGTCTTTCGACACCGCCCTCAGAAGCAGCCGGACTGGGGGGTGCGTTGGGTCCCGATGGGCGGACTGATGGGACCCTTGCTGTATCTCAGTGTCTACGGCTTCAACGTCTTCATAGCATTTTATATCAATGAGTACTTGTTGGGTCTGGTCGATCTATTCCTTATGATGCCCATGCTGATGCTATCGGTCATACAACTCCGCCGCCCCACCAACCGCGCGACAGCAGCTGACGTGGCGACCCATCTGCGTGATTTTCCACATTCGCCCCTGGCCTTCCTGGGCAGGATGACAGAGCTATCGTAGCATCTGAAAGGCGGATTGTAAGGCTTTCACCGGATTGCTGACCGTGTCCATTACCGCCGAAGCCTCATATCCGCAATGTACCATGCAGTCGGCACAGCGCGGGTCGCGGCCGGTGCCGTATTTGTCCCAGGGGGTTTCATCCATCAGTTCCTGGAAGGTATCGGCATACCCATCAGCCATCAAATAGCATGGCTTTTGCCAGCCCAAGACGCTGTAATTGGGATTACCCCAGGGGGTACATTGATACTCACGTTTACCTTGTAAAAAGTCCAGGAAAAACGGCGAGTGGTTAAAATCCCACTTTTTCCCTTGCAAGATCTCACGGAATAAATCCTTGGTCTGTTGACGCTTGAGAAAATTCTCTTGATCCGGCGCCTTTTCGTAGCTGTAACCCGGTGAAACCATCATACCATCAATTCCCAGGGTGGATACAAAGTCGAAAAAGCGTCTGAGATCTTGCGGCGACTCACCCTCAAATACCGTGGTATTTGTCGTCACTCGGAATCCTGCGGCATGCGCAGACTTAATGGCTTGTATCGCCGTATCAAAGGTTCCATCTCGACAAACCAAATCGTCATGGCGCTCCCGCAACCCATCCAAATGCACACTAAAAGAGAAATAAGGCGATGGGCTGAACTTGGGGATTGCTTTTTCCAGCAATAAGGCATTGGTACACAGATAAACAAACTTTTTACGGGCAATCAGCCCTGCTGTGATTTGATCAATCTGCGGATGTAACAACGGTTCGCCACCGGCGATCGAAACGACCGGCGCCCCGCAGTCTTCAGCAGCACGAAAACAGTCTTCAGGTGACAAATTTTTTCGCAATATCGGTACCGGATGCTGAATTTTCCCACAGCCGGCACAGGCAAGATTACAGCGAAATAGGGGTTCTAACATTAATACCAAGGGATATTGCTGGCGCCCTTTAATCCGTTGTTTCAAAACGTATGCCCCAACCGTCAGGGCCTGGCGTAACGGGATACTCATGCGCTTTTAGGTCCTCGCTATCACAACTGGAAACATCTGCATTGTTGTCGATGAAATAGGTTAGGGATGAGCATAAAGGAGTGATTGCTCTATGCCCTGAGTAGATTAGTAACCAAAATCGGGAAGCCGTTTACAGAGATGCGTATGCGTAAAACTGCGAGTGTTATTCCCTTCATAGCGGTACGCTGCACTAACGTGCTGCAAGAAAGATAACGGGATTAACCGGAAGATTCAAGCATTTATACTTTTTTAGCTGAGAAAAACACTATTCGGCTATCTTTACTCGCATTCGGCGCAGTAATTCACCATACGAATCCGTGCTGATGATCTTGTTAAACTGGGATCTTAGATTGGTTGCGAGGCTGACATCGTCAAGCAAAATATCGCGCACCCGCCAGCTACCGTTATTTTGAATGAGACGGTAATCGACCGCGATCAGACCTTCTTTCGGATCATGCACCGTTGTTCGAACCATCGCTCGCGTTCCATTAATCCGCTCATCAAGAACCTCAATCTTGTAATCCGTAAAAAACGCCGCCGTCTTGGGATAGGCAACTTTAGTGAATAGCGCTTCGAGCAAGGCGATAAATTCCACTCGCTCAGCCGGCGTCCGGACCCGCCAATGTTTGCCAAGCGCCCATTGTCCGACCCCGGCAATATCGAGAATAGCGTTAGCCTGCTGCGCCGCGCTCGTATGGTGTGCCATGCGTTCTGAGGCAAGATGTCCGTTATCAGCCGATTTCATCGTGCCAATCGCCTGAATGAGACGCTGTACTTGATTCGTCGGATGCTCAGCCGCAGACGCCATTGTGCTATCAAACGATCCTAGTGCAACGGCATAAATAAGCGTACTTAAAAGCCAAACTCCGAATCGCATACTCACACCTCTTGGTCCGGATGTCTTTGTCAAAAAGACTCGGCACAACATCTCTAAAAACAACCAAGCATGTTGTTGCATTAAGTAAAGCAAACCCCCTCGTCTTCTGTCAACCGGAAGCAAAAAAACGACAATCAGCGTTGTGCCATCAGCCCGGATCTGAGACAATAGATCAGCATCTGTCAAGCACGCCAGTGCAGCGCCACTTACCCCTACGGTGCTGCCTAAAAACCACGTAGGAATCGAATGCGGGTTCTGCAGTTTGGTTCCGGATAGCAGCAGGATCAAGTTAAGGTGACACACAATACGCATGCAGCCTCTGCCTATTGCCGCGAGGTCACGAAGCATCATGCAAAAAATTTTTATTATGCGTTTTTGTTCCTACCCTTGCCCAAACGCCAGGCGATATACGCTGTCTATGCGTTTTGTCGCTACTGCGACGACATCGCCGACGAAGAACACATCAACACGTCACCGCAAACTTTATTAACCGAATGGCGGCTAGAATTAGACCGCTGCTATGCCGGCAAACCGACACATATCATCACTCAGGCACTGCGGCCGGTCATTACCACCTACGCCATACCCAAACATTATTTTAACGAACTTATTGACGGTGTTGAGATGGACCTCTCCATCCAACGCTACCCCACTTTTACTGAGCTGGAACAATATTGTTATCGGGTCGCCTCTGTGGTAGGACTCATTTGTATCGAAACCTTCGGCTATACCCACCCAGGTGTCCAGGTCTACGCTAGACAGATTGGCGTCGCGCTACAATTGACCAACATTATACGCGATATCAAAGAAGACGCCGAGCGCGGCCGCATCTACTTACCGATCGAAGATCTGCAGGCATTCAAGTATCCTGAAACGGCTCTTTTACAGCATCAGTTTACGCCTGAATTTGTAGACCTGATGTCGTTTCAGGCGCGACGCGCTATTGAATATTACCACAAAGCACAAGCTGCTCTGCTACCCGGTGATAAGGCCCGCCTTATCGCGCCCGAAATTATGGCCGCTATTTATCGCGCCACGTTACGCAAAATCATCCGCCGCCGCTACAATGTATTCAAAGGACGGGTGAGTTTATCCACGGCCCGTAAGATTTTGATCGCATTAGGCACTTTTCTTAAAATTTGGTTAGCCGCACGCCTCCTTCCTTTGCAAAAGTCTTCGACCACACGTCCCTAAAGTTAGGAGCCTCATGCTAGCCGCTTTGTTGTACGGTCCCCAGCAAGTTAGCCTTGAAAATATTCCCCGACCTCAGATAGAGGCTGACGAAGTTCTGGTCAAGATTGACACCGCCACCACTTGCGGTACCGATCTGAAAGTTTTTTTACGTGGCGGGCACGCTCGTATGATTACACCCCCGTCTGTTTTTGGTCACGAATTTAGTGGTATGGTGGCGGCCGTAGGCCACCAAGTTACCGGCTTTCGTGAAGGCATGCGGGTCGTCGCCAACAACTCAGCCCCTTGTCTTCAATGTTACTACTGTCGGCGCAATTTATCGAATCTATGCGATGACCTGATGTTTATCAATGGCGCTTATGCCGAATATATCGCCATTCCGCATCGCATTGTTTGCACCAATCTAATCGCAGTGCCGGATGCTCTGCCGTTTGCCGTCGCCTGTTTAACAGAGCCCCTGGCCTGCGTCTTGCACTGCCTTGACCAATCCGCCTTGCAGCCCGGTGAAACGGTCGTGGTAAATGGTGATGGAGCAAGCGGTCTGATGCTAGCCGCGGTCGCCGCCTGGCGTGGTGCACGGGTCATTTTGTGCGGCCGCACGCCACAGCGTTTGACCCTCGCCAAACAGTTCGGTGTCGATACGGTTGTCAATTATGCTGCTGTTGCAGACCAGGCCGAGGCTGTCCGCGATCTAACCGAAGGTCGGCGCGGCGCCGACCTTGCCATCGAGGCAGTTGGCAAAGCGGAGGTATGGGAACATACGGTGCGCATGGTGCGTAAAGGTGGCCAGGCAATTTTTTACGGCGGCTGCCCTAGTGACACGACCGTTCGTCTTGACACCCATGCCATTCATTATGATCAGCTCAATCTGCAAGGTGTCTTCCACAATACCCCCTACCATGTGCGCTTGGCACTCGATCTCCTAGCTGACCATATTATCCCTGGCGCTCCCCTGATTACTCAAACCCTGCCGCTTGCTGAGCTCCACAATGCCTTTGACTTAATGCTCAACCGGCAAGCCTTGAAAGTCGCAATTCGACCTTGATCTGGCGCTATCCACACCCGGGCTGCACAATATTTCCTGCCTAACATGATGAAATTCTCTTGACATTTAGATAAAACATATTAATCTATCAACCGATAGGTTGATTAACAAAAAGACAAGCGGCGGCGCGTTATACGTACGATAATCATTTCGATATAGGAGGTGGCGACCTATGAGTAGTGGACAATGGACAGTCTCCAGCACGATGGATTCCGTGATGACCTGGAACTACGATGTCGAACGTGTCGAACTGCGGGCACTGTACGAAAAAGCGAAAAAGGAACAGTGGAATGCCACCACGCACCTCGATTGGACGCAGGACGTCGACCCTGAATCGCTGATCCTTGATGATGACCTCAATCCCAATGTTGCACTCCTGCGAGATTCCGACATTTGGCGCCGGATGACCCCGCAAGAACAAACCCGCTTACGCTATGAGACCCTCGCTTGGAACCTCAGCCAATTTCTACACGGCGAACAACTGGCGATTTTCGTCGCCGGGCAACTCACAGCAGCCGTCCCGTGGATTGACGCTAAGTTATACGGCTCCACTCAGGTTATGGATGAAGCCCGTCACGCTGAAGTGTTTTACCGCTACCTGAATGAGAAACTTGAACACCACTACCCCCTATCTGATACAACGCGTGGCATCTTTGAAACGATTTTGAGTGAGTCCCGTTGGGATCTCAAATATCTCGGTCTACAGGTCATCCTGGAAGGTCTGGCAATGGGCTTGTTCACCCGCATGTACCAGGGCGCTCAAGCGCATTTACTGCGGGACTTGCGACGCTTAGTGCGGAAGGATGAAGCACGTCATTTTGCATTTGGCGTCTTGTCCTTACGAGACTTCTATGCCGAACAAATGACAGAGGCAGAACGCACTGAGCGTGAAGACTTCGCCTTTGAAGTCTGCCAAATTATGCGCGGCCGTACCTATCCAAAAGAGGCCTGGGAGAGCATGGGGTTACCCGTTGACGATTGCCTAAACGCCATGCGAGAAGCAGCCCGCCACAGTCAAGCACAGCTTTCCGCCTTTACCCGAGTGACGGCGGCGCTGAAGACGATTGGTATGCTCAGTGAGCGGATGCGACCGCATTACGCACAACTTGGTTTGCTAAAATACGAAGATGCACCCCTTGAAGAAATTGAAGCCCTTGCCATGGCGTAGCACTTCGTCAATCCCTTAACAGCCCGCATAGATCAACTGGATGTATGCGGGCTGCTTTATTTTATAGCGCAGAAAGCATCTTTTAATGTCGGACCCATCCATCTGGGGCCTCTTGGCCCCTTTCTCGTTCGAGGTCTAAGCAGCGGCGTTTGGTAAACTGACTTAGCGACCAAGAAACATTATGACACCTCAGGATGGGTTGAAATAAATTTTCCGGCTTTGACTGGGTCAACGTGAGGCGCACGCACCTCAACCCCAGCAGCTTCTTCCTGTAAGATAAACGTCACACTACTATCTTTATCGCCCCAGCCGCGATTCATCCCTTCGATGGCAATCTGCTCCACCATGTTGGCCACTGGCATTGGAACATTAAACTCCCGCCCTAATTCTGTAGCCAAGCCGACGTCTTTGCGTGATAAGGCCAAGGCAAAGGTCGCCGGTTCATACTCACCGCGAAATACAGTCTGGGGAATACTGACATGCAAGCCCAACATACGGCCCAAAGCGCCCCGGCGGGCGCATTCCCACACGGCTTCAGCTTCAACACCGGCCTTGACACCTAGCGTCAAGCCTTCAGCAATTGCCTGACGAACACCGTGTCCAATCATGTTATGCACCAGCTTACAGACACTTCCCGCGCCAATGCCACCGGCGTAGAAAACCTTATCGCCAAACGCATCTAGAATCGGTTTGATACGTTCAAATATGGCTCTTTCGCCCCCTACCATGACGGCCAAATTGCGCGACGCCGCACCACTCTTACCGCCGCTCACCGGGGCATCTAACACATGTGCGCCTTGGTCGCGAAATTTGGGTTCAATCTGACGAATTAGCGTGGGACGGCTAGTCGAGAGGTCTACATAGACAGCGCCGGGCTTAATGCCCTCTAAAACGCCTTGCGCTCCCATGGCAACGGCCTCGACTTCATTTGGCCCTGGCAGTGAGGTAAAGATGACATCGCACTGGCTGGCCACTTCGGCGGGGGTGGCGGCCAGGCGCGCCCCTTTATCGACGAACGGCTGAGCGCTCTGCTGACGAATATCGCAGACGACCATCGGGTAATCCGCCTTCTGAATGTTGCCGGCCATACCCCCACCCATATTACCCAGCCCGATGAATCCCACTGTCTCCATAAGCGCCTCCTTGTCAAACCTTGCAACCGTTCACCGCACACCTTTAAAAATGAAACAACGTAATGGCTAGCAGCATAACACTGACGGCATGGACAAGATACCTCTTTTGCCGATCAAAAAATATTGACAGAACGTGATGCACATGGAAGCAGCGGGCCCTGCCAGTTCGGCGGAGTCATTAGCAAAGAAAAATTTGCCGCCCGCGCATGCCTTGGGTACCTTAAACAGCATAGGGCCTTAGCCAATCAGATGCGTTGAAATGAGACGAAATGGTCGGAAATAAGGGGTCTCCGTGGGCTGGAAATGGATGCTAGCAGTTACCGCCGTACTGAGTCTGCTCATGTGCATGGCGCTATGGGTGATGTTATCGCGTTACGACTATAATGCCCTCAAGCCCTATATGATACAGTTGGCTAAACATGCAACCGGGCGCGACCTCATCCTCGCAGGGGACATCGCTCTAAAGCTGGGCATGACGCCAACCCTAAGGGTAGAAACAGTTCGGTTTCAAAACGCCACCTGGAGCACGCATCCCAACTTGCTCGAGGTCAAACGGCTTGAAGTCCAAATCGGACTTATCTCCTTGCTGCGCGGAATCCTCGACATCAAACGCCTGGTCTTGATCGAACCTTCAATCCTGATCGAATTAGACCCTCAGGGCCGATCCAATCTGGCCTTTGAGAAGCCGCAAGACAGCCAGTTGGTCAAAACCCAACTGGCTGCGATAAGCGTCAATGATGTGCAAATCGAAAACGGCACTTTGACCTTCATAGACGGGCCTTCGGACCGCACATATGTGGTTGGGCTAGATCGCCTCAGCGCAACCACAGCAGGCATCAACCAGGCGCTTAGGGTAGAACTGCAAGGCACCTACCGCCAGCAACGATTCACAACTTCCGGCACGCTCGGACCGTTAATCAGTCTGATCAAACGCAACAACGCCTGGCCCATCCAGTTGCGCACCGAGATCAGTGGATTAACCCTCCGGCTCGATGGCGCTATACAAGACCCATTAGCAATGCGCGGCGTCAAGCTCAACCTGACGGCTGAGGCAAAGGACCTGAAGCGTCTTGACGCTTTAATCGAAAAGCCGCTCCCACTGCAGGGTCCTTTCCGCTTTTCCGGCCAGATTGTCGACAGCGCCCCTAAAACGTTTCAGGTCAACAATGCCACCCTGGTGCTTGGCACCCACACCTTAAATGGAAGCCTGACCGTTGAGCTGGTCAAACCACGTCCTGTATTGACAGCCAATCTATCATCTGCCAAGTTGGATTTACGCCCCTTCATCACAAAAGCTCGGCGCACCGGAAGAAAGAAAGAAAAGGTTTTCCCCGCCCAACCCCTTCCCATCAAACTGCTGCAAGCGATCGAAGCGTCGATCAAAATGCAAATTGGACAGCTGTTCTTACCTCGCTTGGTGTTGAACAATTTGAGCTTTGATGCTCGTATCACGGACGGCCGCCTGACCATAAAACCGATCCATGCCGTGCTTGGCGGTGGCACCTTGGACGGTCATCTTAGTCTGCGGCCCACAAACCATGCTGCGACGCTAACCGTGGTGATGCAGATTACCCGCTTTGACCTTGGACGGATGCTTAAAGAACTTGATATCACCGATCAAGTCGAAGGTCTGCTGGATGCGGATATCGATATCAAGGGGCATGGCGCCTCGCTGGCAGCCATCATGAGCAAGCTTGACGGGTCGACCAACATTGTCATGGGTAAAGGGCAACTTGATAATCGCTATATCGGGCTGCTAGGGAGCGACCTTAGCGCCGGCCTATTACGGCTGATTAATCCATTCAAGGACGACAAAGACAATACTCAGATCAATTGCGTCGTCTCCCGCTTTAACATCAGGGACGGCATAGCGGAGAGTACCGCGCTTGTCTTTGACACAAACAACATGAGTGTGATCGGGGCAGGAACAATTGATTTAAAAACCGAACGGCTCAATCTTTCGCTCAAGCCGTCACCCAAAGATGGCGTTGGCAGCCAACCAAGCGGCAAAATCAGCCTGAGTCTCAGTCAGTTGGCAAAACCATTCAAGCTAGGGGGAACCCTTGCCAACCCGTCTCTTGCAATTGATCCGGGGCAAACCGCGTTGCTGCTGGGCAAGACAGTGGGCGGCATTGTCCTGTTCGGCCCCCTCGGCATCGCAACGGCACTGCTTAGCACCTCTGCCGGCGATGACAATGCATGTCTACTGGCACTCGAATCTGCCCAACAGCCCCAACAAACTGCGCGGCCTAAGCAGCAGACTCAGAAACGAAACTTGCTTAGTAAAACGACCCAAACCTTGAAGAGCTTTGGCAATAAGCTCAACAACCTTTTCGGCTCACAAGCTGCACCGGAGGCCGATCAGACGGAGACGGACAGCGGAGATTAAAGCGTCATATGCGCCTCGACCTGCTGGCAGTATCGGCCCAGCAGACCACACCCCTATCCACTGAGTACTGCCATCGCCTCAATCTCAACCATAAAATCTGGGTGCGCCAGAGCAGAAATGACCAGCAATGTACTGGTGGGCGGATTTGCCGCCTGGAATAATTCATCTCTGACCTTACGAACCGCAGCAGCATGATCAATATGGGTGATATAGGTCGTTGTCCTCACAATATCTTGCCGGCTACCACCGACAGAGCGCACTGCTGCTTCAAGGTTGTGCCATACCTGCCTGACTTGAGCTTCCGGGTCCCCTTGCCCGACGATCTTGCCGTCCGCTGTTATACTGACTTGTCCAGCAATATAGACCGTGTGGTCAACCTTAACAACCTGCGTGTAACCATTCGATTTTGACAAGCTAGCGGGATTGAAATATTCTGCACTCGGCATATGTACACCTTTCGAAATTCTCGTCATGTCATGGAGCTGCCCGGCTGCCTGCCAGCCCCCTGTATGGTGTGCACTTGCTACCGCAAGTCAACCTATTGTGCGCCCTTCCTTCCTTGCTGACAAGTAGCGAATCTCCAGAAAACTTGACACTGCATGACAATCTATGATTTAAGGGGCTAGGATACAGCTTGAAACAACGCTGACAGCAGGTGTGTCTCAGGTAGAAAATTGGCATGGGCATTAAATATTCTACATCGTTGTCTGGGCTATCGCTTTGACGAAAGGACTGCTATGATGTGCCAATACCGACGCAAATGAGCGGACACGAATCGGCTACCATCCTTAGACTTGTCTACAGAGGTGATTCATATGACGTTGACTGAAACACAATCCAGTATT
>JAPULM010000635.1 GCA_027294925.1 bacterium | reverse complement strand
GCCTACCGACGACCCCACCTCTTCTATAGATAAGGTTGGGCTCGGGCTGTCTGAGGAGCATTGTAGATCCGCTGTACACAGTAAACAAGACATAACTTGCCAATTACAGGAACGCGATAGAGCAGAGAGAGACACGCTTGGGCGTCGCAGTGTGAGCGGCTGATCATTTCTGTCGCGCGTGACGAGCACACTCACATGATATGTGCTTCGTTTTGGATATCATTGTATGAGAAGAACTACGGCTGCATCAAGATCGCAGCGCGTTGGAAGGACTTGGTTCGGCAGGGTGACATGGCGGCGCTTAGGCAAGAGCTCATGCGCACGTTTACAACCAAGAGCCGCCGTAAGCAGGCCTTACGCAAATGGCAGAGCTACTTTGACGGCAATGCCAAACGCATGCAGTGCGAGTCGTTCGAAGCGCGAGGCTTACCCTGCGGCTGAAAGCGCCGGGCACATTTTGGACGCGTGAGATGGGTGAATGCATGCTGTTTTTACACTGCCAATTGCTTTCGGGCCGCTGCCAGGTGATGCTCCACAACATCACCGCGAGGACCGCTAAACAGTTGAGGTTTAATCAGGTTATTGGACTCGCCGCCAATGACTATGAACGACGCCAAGCGGCCTGAAATGAGAGAGGTCAGGATATGACAAATTGGGAATGCACCCGCAGTGCACTCGAGGGCGAGAAGCGTACGGTCACCATTCTCATGTCGGATTTGCGCGGTGTCAATAGCGGTCGCTATGCAGATGGACGACGTCAATAGCCTTATTCGCCGCGAAGGACTGCCTGAAATCGAGATGGGCATTGGCATTCACACGGGCGACGTGGTGGTCGGCAATATTGGCTCGCAGCAACGCACCAAGTATGGGGCAGTCGGCAGTACGGTGAACCTCACCGGCCGTATCGAATCCTATACCACTGGCAACCAGGTTCTCATCTCCCCGATCACTTACGAAGCAATGGCTTCCTTCGTCACCAGTAGGCAACAGCTGACGGTCGAACCGAAGGGCGTGCCAGCCCCGATCACGATCTATGAAGTCAGCGGTATTGCTGGGGTGCATCAGCTGTTTTTACCCGACCACACCGAGGTGCTTACCCCTTTGGACGAGGCCATACCTGTGCGTTATACTGTGCTGGAGGGGAAATTTGCGGGGGGATACCGTGTTTACAGGCCGGTTGGTAAAGCTGTCCACGCGGGCGGCGGAACTGTATATCGGCCATCCCATCGATGTACTCAGAAATCTCAAACTCCAACTCCTGCACGATAATGGCGACGTTGTTTGCGGCGAGCTATTCGCAAAAGTGTTGGCGGCTCCGACAGGACAGGCGCCTGTGGTGATTCGTTTCACCTCGGTAGCGGAGGAAATCAAGACATTTCTGGCTCGACGACTATCGTTAGCCTGAGGCCCTGACGGGGTATGTTACGCGTTTTCTTGCGCCGGCTATGCCCCTTCCGGGGTTCGAGGTATACCGTGCATGGGCGACGGCGGGAGATTGAGCACATCCTGGGGGAACAGATGGGACAGGTAGTCGACGATATCCCGCATGGAAACGACACCGATTGGCCGGTCCTGATCGTTGAGAATGGGAATGTGCCGGTAGCCGCCGACGCTCATCTGGTTTAAGGCATAGACCAGCTCATTGTCTCGATTCAGACATTCCGGATCGGGGGTCATGAGTGCGTCAACCCGCAGGTGGTCGATATCAACCTCCCGAGCTGCCACTTTGGTGAGGACGTCCCGTTCGGTGAACACGCCGACCAGACGGCTGTGCTCGACGATAAGGATACAGCCAATCCGTTCGCGCTGCATGGTCTCGATTGCCTGACGTACGGTGATGCTCCGCTCACACGTGACTGCAGGATGAAGGGTTAGCAGTTCCCCAATGGTCCGCTGCAAGCCGATCGCCGCGAGTCGCGCTTCGTTGGAGGCTTGCTCCTCTGCAATTTGCAGTTCTTCTTCAAAGATGTCATTGCTCATATGCCCCCCTTTGCACAACCTTTACTAGGGTATCGCCGATGTGACACAGAATGTGTTTTTAATTCTGCTTGCTTGAGCAGAAACCGCCGTGTGTGCTGCACTGCATTGCCTGCTTTCCAATGTAGATTTGATCGTAAGCGCTTGAGGTCTGCCGAGGTGTCAATGTCATACCAAGGTGGCAAAAAGGCAGACAGTGGGCAATGTCGGTAAGTCGCTCCTAGTCAGCACAACCCTATTATTATACCCACGATCAAAGAGTTGGTAAAGAACATAGCCATTCTGACGCCGAAGTCGTCGCCCTGCTGAGACATCAGGGTAAAGTCCGGGGCGATTCGTTTCGAAAAATCGCTTGCCGCTTTCTGGCGTGTTCGACTCATGGTGTATTGCGTGTGCTTACGGACTACCATCTGAGGTGTAGATTTCCGTGTGTGGATAGAAAGCGTACCAACCAAACCAGTAGGAGATATGCCCACCTAAACGCAGCAGACGTTCACCACTGCTCGGGTTGGCCAGATATGCTTCTTGCACGTGCCAGACCTCACCGGTTGTCTGTTCGATGACGGATGTCGGCGTGCTGCCCGGTGCAAAGGTGTAGTGATGTCGTTCGTAGGCCCGGGCCGTGCGCGTCGCCGCATCCGCAAGAATGGCCAAATTGACGCCTGCTAGTGTATCGTTGAGAACACGTTTTTTATCCAGCAGGTCAAGTGGATAGGCTTTGGGCTGGCCCTTCAGCCGCAAGGCGAACACATAGCGCTTCGGCGCCAAACGCCGGTCGCGCGGAGAGACTGGAAACATCGTGTCGGGGCTGGCGAAGTACGGGCCGTAGGGCTTGCCAAGGGTATAGTCACGTGTAAAGCCCGTGTCGAGGTCAAGGACCACGGTGTCGGGATGGTCACGCAGCCAGTCTTGCCATGTGGTGATCACGACGGGTAACACCTGCAGGGCGATGCCGCTGTCCGCCAGCGTGCCGACCACAGGTTCACCGGTGAGGCTATGCCAGAGGCTCTGGGTTTGTTGATCGTACATGAGTTTGTTGCTGCGAAACAGAAAGCCTGAAGAGCCAAACGTGTAT
Source organism: bacterium (assembly GCA_027294925.1). Next base: position 188 of record JAPULM010000635.1, on the reverse strand, counting down.
ATCGTGCCACTCACGGTGGTGTCGTAGAGGATCCCTGATCCACATAACGTTCAATAGGCAAGGGTGACGGGTTTGCCGCCGACCACGTCGTTGAACATCTCATGCCAGTCCAGGATGCGCAGGGGATAAGCACGATGGTCGCCATTGATCGACACCCCAAACACCAGTTCCTCCGGGGTGAGGTAGGT
>JAPULM010000634.1 GCA_027294925.1 bacterium | reverse complement strand
ACATACTGAGACATTTGAGGCTGTAATATTGAAGGCGTTGTGAAGACATGAAGGCAACTTTTCAGGCCCGATCCGGGGTGTAAGGATTGATCGAGTGAAACAATTTTCCCAATGCACCAATTGCCAGCAGTGGTATGTATGCGCATTCACGACAGCGATAGAACTCTACCAGGATGACCGCTTGCGTCAGGTGACAGTATGGTGTTTGCGCTGCATTGATGAGGCAGAGCAACGCTCGCAGCCCACTTGGCTCGGCGAGGCGGCAGCGCCTGAATTACACCTTCAGAGTCCTGAGTTAACCAGCAGCCAGCACCCCGAAGAAGTTCCTGGTGAGGACTATCAACATTTTATACAAGAGCATACTGACCTGATGGGAAGGGCCCTGCGAGAAGACGACGCGGTACTCGTGCCAGTCGTCGAAGATTTTTTGCAGCGTTGTCTCAGCTTTCAGCATCAGGTGGATATCCCCGAGCAAGCCAATCGTATTTCAGGGAATGTGCAGTACTGGAAAGCCTTTCTTAAAGCACTGAACCAATCTCTATAAACAGTTATAGCAAACGTTGCGGTGTGTATAGCGTACCTATTTCTTAATCTGCTGGGCCAAGAGGGATGTCAACTGTATGCGTTTTATTGTCTCGCCATACCTGAAGCGCGATGGTTCTGTCAAGGTGCTTGGTGTTAAAGAACATCACCAGTTCGTACAGACTCGCGATAGGTTTCCCATTTGCCCCTGTAATGAGGTCGCCACGTTGAATGCCTTGGTGTTCTGCCATACTGTCAGGTTCAACAAAAGTAACCAAGGCGCCTTGGCGATTTGATAAATGAAGCGCCTTGGCTAGCCTTGCATTTAGGCTTTGGAGATGCATGCCGAATTTTTTTGCGGTTTGTTCAGATATTAGCGGGGTGGAAAGTTTTACCGTACGGACTGCTTTAAGCACGCTTCGGGTCGCAAAGATGGGGGCCTGGACAGCGAGGGCAAGCGCAATTGCATCGCTGGGGCGAGCATCGAGAGTGACCGTTGTTGTTCCTTGTTGGAGGAAAATCGAGGCATAGAACGTGTTGTTTTGCAAGTCATTGATAACGATTCGAGAAATTCTGACTTGAAAGTTGTTCAAAATATTATGCAATAGCGTATGCGTCATGGGACGTGGCGTGGAGGTGCCTTCCAAGGCACGAATGATAGCCTGAGCTTCGTGCGGGCCAATCCAAATTGGAAATGCGCGGCGCTGGTGGATTTCTTCAAGCACGACGATGGGTGTGTTACCATAGGGATCTAACGCGACACCTTGCACGGTCATTTCTAGTATGTCATCAGAAGGGGTTGCTAGCGCCAGACTTGCAAAGGTGAGTAGTAGGCCAGGCAGGAACAGCCATAAAGCCGGACGTTGGTTCATCCTATGATCCCCCACTCCCGTGATGTTAATCCCTCATCTTAAGAGGCGCGTGCAGCCAGGCCGAAGTCCTTGCGCGGCTACACGCGCGAATTACAATTACCTGGCAAGACGCTGCCAGCATAGGTAGTTTTGGTTACGTCAATGGCCTGATGCTATTCGCCTGTATGCTATCATCAATACTGAGAGTAAGTCAAAAAGATACTGTGACATGTTTGGAAGTGTGCTATGTTCAACACAGGACAGGCTGGTTGAAAAATGTGATTCTGGATGAAGGGAAATCAGCATGCGGGTTGCTTTGAGGCAGCTTTTTCAGATGGGCGGTTTTCTCTTGCTTATCAGTATGCTTTTTTTGGGGCTAAGTGTGGTGTCGTATTCGTATGATGACCCCGCTTGGAACTATTATCTGAGCCAAGAAAAGTCAGAAATTCATAATCTAGGCGGTATCGTGGGTGCCTTATGGGCCGATTGGATCGTGCAAACTTTGGGCAGCACGGGGTTTATACTTATTGCAATTGGCGTTATCTTGGCTTGGCGCTTCATGTTAGGGCGTTGGCTACCTATAGTATCGATTCTTTGGCGAGGTACACTTCTGCTTGTAGTTCTGAGCGCCGGAATGCATTTGATTTTTGCCAACGATCCTGTGTTCGGTGCCGATATTGTCGTTGGAGGGGTTGTTGGAGAATGGTCGGCAGACGTTTTGGTTTACTATCTGAATGGGGTGGGGGCATCTTTGTGTCTTGTTGCTTTGGGTATTGTGGCGCTTTTTGTTGGGGCGGATAGCCATCCTATATGCCGCGTGTTACAACAGGGTTGGACGCTGCTACATCGATACGTCGCTTATTTGGCGGGTGTTGGCCAATGCTTGCGTCGGCTTGCTGATCGTTTACCGATAAGAAAAACTTCCGAGTCAATTTTGTCTATGCCTAACCCGGTATCTTTAGACTTAGTGGATGATAGCGCTTATCAAGCACCTCTGGTGAGTGATTTGGAGCCGAGTGATGAGACGCCTGAAGTCTGTGGCCAGCTAAACGATACGGTGAGCGATTCTTTTTTTCATCAACTTGAAGCGGTTGACGATATTGCTCCAACGCCATCGTTGGCGCAGCCTTTACCCCCACGTAAATCTCTCCAGCGGCATGCAGGCGACGCTTTGCCATCACTTGATCTGTTAGACTCCGCATCGTTTAAGCCGTCTGATCAACATCCGGATGAGTTACAAAAACAAGCCCAATTTCTTGAGCGTAAGTTGCACGACTTTGGGGTTGAAGGAGAAGTTGTACAAGTGCTGCCGGGGCCTGTTATTACAATGTACGAATTTGCCCCCGCGTCAGGCGTGAAGGTTAATAAAATCGTTAACCTGCAAGATGATCTTGCTTTGGTGATGCGGGCGCTTAGCGTACGTGTGGTCGCCCCAATACCTGGTAAAGCGGTGGTAGGAATTGAAATCCCCAATCGTAAACGACAGACTATCCGGTTGCGAGAACTTCTTGATTCTGACCCATTCCGTAACTCGCCATCTAAGCTCAGCTTGGCCCTAGGTCAAGATATCCTAGGCGTGCCGGTGGTGACGGATTTGGCGTTGATTCCCCACCTCTTGATTGCCGGTTCTACGGGTTCCGGAAAGAGTGTAGGGCTTAATAGCATGATTTGCAGCTTACTGTTTCGTTCTACACCGGCCGATGTCAGAATGATTATGATTGACCCCAAGATGTTAGAACTTTCGATTTACGATGGTATTCCACATCTATTGATCCCAGTGGTCACAAATCCTAAGCAGGCCGCTATCGCCTTACGCCGTGTTGTGCAAGAAATGGAAAGACGTTATCAATTGTTGGCATCGACAGGCGTGCGGAGCATTGCGCAGTACAATCAGCAAATTGATAATGGAGAGATGCAATCTACCGAAAGCATGACGTCGGATGCGGGTTCAGGTGAGGGTATCTTGGCAGCAGTTGAAAGGCTACCTTATTTGGTAGTGGTGATCGACGAGCTGTCAGATCTGATGATGGTGTCGTCCAGAGAAGTTGAAGACTCTTTGACGCGGATTGCTCAAATGGCGCGCGCGTCGGGTATTCACTTGATTGTGGCGACGCAGCGGCCATCAGTCGATGTCTTGACTGGCGTGATTAAGGCAAATTTCCCGGCCCGTGTCTCTTTCCAAGTCTCTTCTAAGACGGATTCACGGACGATTTTGGATGCCAATGGCGCAGAGAAGTTGTTGGGGCAAGGGGATATGTTGTTTTTGGCTCCCGGTACCTCAAAACCGCAGCGTATTCATGGTGCCTATGTTTCTGAGGCAGAAATTAACCGTCTTGTGAAGACTTGGAAAAATTTTGAATCTCCTTGCTATGATGATAACTTCCTGATCCCATCTGAGGAGGCGATAGCAGTTGAAGACGAATCGTATGATGAAAAATACGATGAAGCGATTGCCCTCGTGACCAGTACTGGACAGGCTTCGATTTCCATGCTTCAGCGTCGTTTACGCGTGGGGTATAACCGGTCAGCGCGTATGATTGAGATTATGGAACGGGAGGGAATCATTGGCCCAGCGGATGGGGTTCGGCCACGTGAGGTATTAGTGCGTAGGGACTATGAAGAGGTATGAACATTTGTCGATGAAGCGGTCTGTGCGTAACCTCATATTGCTTGGTTTAGCGATTGTCATTGTTAGTTGGGGTTGTGGGCGTAAGGCGCCCTTACAACCGTTGCGGTCGCAATCTCAGATGCCTCATCATAGAACGACGAAATGATTGACCCCGATGGCTTGGCGGGGTAATGGCGGCAGTGTTAGGAGGACATCGAGGTGGTTCGTGTCATCGTTAGTGGTGCCCCGGGTAAAATGGGGCAACGAGTCGTTGCGCTGTTGCAAACGGACCCTGAGTTCGAACTTGTGGGTGCCCTCGTGCACCGTGACCACGATGCTCTAGGGCGTGATGTGGGAGAGATTGCCGGGGGGAGGCCTTTAGGGGTCGTTGTGACGCACGAAATTGAGCCTCTATTACCAGGCGCGGATGTGATTATTGATTTCTCAATTGCCGCTGCTACGCTAACGTATATACCCAAGATTGCTGCATACGGTAAGGCAATGGTGATTGGTACGACGGGTTTTACCAAACCACAGCAGGAAGAGATCGCACGTTATAGTGCAGGCATGCGTTGTTTCGTCGCACCGAATATGAGCCTCGGTATCAATGTCCTTTTCCAGGTCCTGCGTCAAGTGGCGACTGCTTTGGGAGGCGACTACGATGTGGAAATTATTGAGGCCCATCACCGCACCAAGGTTGATGCGCCAAGCGGTACAGCTTTGCAAGCGGCAGCGATTATTGCTGATGCCTTAGGCCGTGATCTCGCCGAGGTCGTTGTCTATGGACGTCAAGGCGCGGTCGGTAAACGTTCAGATACTGAAATTGGCATTCAGTCCATTCGGGCAGGCGATATTGTCGGCGAGCACACGGTTATTTTCGGCGGTCCGGGAGAACGTTTAGAATTCGTACATCGGTCGCAGAGCCGAGATAATTTTGCACGTGGGGCACTACGCGCGGCTAAATGGGTCTGCCAGCAATCAGCGGGGCTTTATAGCATGGAAGATTTGCTGCGTTAGATTTAGCAGCCCAACCTTTTTCCTGGGTTGTGCATGGAAAATCATCGTCTGAAATTCTGCACAATCGTGTTTTGTACTGCTGTGATTGCTCTGGGACGGCCGGGCTTTTCAGCAGGCGTCGAAGCGCAGAATGGGCCAGTATGCATTGTTGCTCAGCAGGATTATCAAGTCGCTCTGCAGTCCTACAAGGATAGTCTTTTCGATCCTGCCATTGCTGGATTTGAGGGGTATCTGCAAAAATGCCCGGGAGGCAAGAACACGCCGCAGGCGCACTATTTTTTGGCGGATATTCTTTATAAACAAGAGAGTTTTCTGAGGGCGCTTCGCCATGTCGCACAATCACTAGCGCTCCCGTTAGCATCTGATCTTTTACCCTATGCGTTGCTTTTGGCAGCCCAGAGCAGCCGTCAGCTTGGCCAGATCGAGCAGGCTGAAATCTACTTAAAGCTTATTTTGGATGCCACCGAGTCTGCTCAGCTGCAATCCCTCGCCTTTTACTGGTTGGGTGAGTTGGCCTCCCAGCAGCAGCGTTATACAGATGCGCTCGTTTACTATCGCCGCGCCGTAGACGTCCAACCTAACAACGATTATGCGGTGTATGCACAATATGCATTAGGTTGGACCTATCGACGGTTGGGCGACGTGCCGGCGGCGCTCAATGCATTTTCGGCATTTCTTGCCTTATCTCCTAGACACGAACAAGCGAATCAGGCGCGTTTTGTTCGCGCCACCTTGTTACGTGAAGCGGGGCAGTTGGAGGCCGCCAGGACGGCCTTTGCAAAATTGGCAGATGAGGCGCCAGACGAAATGCTAGACGAAGTACGTTTTTGGTGGGCCGAAATCGCTTATCAATTAGAAGCGTATGGTGAAGCAGCGATGCTCTACCAGCGTCTGATCGTGCTGCATCCGCACAGTGCGCGCATTGAGGCGAGCCTCTACGGTTGGGGATGGGCGGAGATTCAGCAAAACCACTGCGCGTCAGCACATCAGCCATGGGAAACATTACTTCAACAAGCACCACGGTTTCCTCGATCTATAGAGATCCATTACCAACTTGGTGCGTGCTATGGGCAACTTGGCTTACATAAGTTGGCCCGTAAACACCTCTTAGAAGTTGTAGGGTCTCCGTCGAAATCGGTCCAACATCACGATGCCACCCTCAAGCTGGCTTCTCTTGCTTTTCAAAACAAGCGTTACACTGAGGCAATTCGTTACTATTCCATGGCTCTCGTTTCATCGCAAAATGAGGCGCGCGGACAGCTGTACTACTTGTTAGGGGAGAGCTATGCGGCGTTGGGAAAACAGCGGGCTGCGATTGAGCAATGGCAGCAGGTTTTGGCAGACGCTGCGCAAGCGTCGTTACGAGCCGGTGCTTTATATCGTATTGGCCAAATACATATAGAACAAAAAACATGGCATCAAGCCATTTCGGTGCTGCGTCAATTGTGGGATGAGGCACCGAATTTTGCCGATCGGTCTGCTGTTGCGGCCTACCTGGTCAAAGCCTACCAAGGGATTGGACAATGTGCCGACGCATTCCCGTATTACGATGCTATGGTGGCAACCTCGACTAAGCCGCAAAGGTCTTTGTCAGTCATAAGTGCTAAAGCTATGTGTCTATATGAATCTAAACGCTATCAGGAGGTTATGCGCCTGCTTGCGCCGCAAATGATGTCTGAGGTGGATGGATTCCCAGACCCGCTGATGCTGTACGTGCTGGGGCAAACTTACTTGCATTTGCAGCAAGATGATGCCGCTGTAACGCCGTTGTCGCTTTTGCAGCAGAGCTTCCCGCAACATACCCTGACGAAGGCGGCAGAACCACTACTAGCGAAAGCACTGGAACGCCTCGATCGTCGTAAAGAGGCGTTAGCCGTATGGCAAGTTTTCTTACAACGAGAGCCACTAGAGGACTGGCAAAAAGCTGCTAAGCTACGTCTTCATATTGGCCGTTTGGCTTTACAAGAAGGGTTGTGGGCAGAAGCCTTAGACGTTTTTGCACCGGTGCGAGAAGCTGCCTTACCGTCTTTAGCGCTTGAAGCATTGTTCTGGAGTGCTGAGGTCTATTTGAAACAGCAACAATGGGAACTCGCGTTGCAGGTATATCAGCGGCTGGTTGATACTTATTCTGATTCCGATGCACGGCACTGGCGTACACTCGCAAAGTTCAGAATCGGTGTCATCTACGAGCATCAACAAGATTGGGAAGGTGCTTTGCGCATATACCGGGCCTTGCAGTCCACGACGACTGACCGCGAAGTCCGTACAAACGTGCAGCAACGTATAGCCGCTATTCAAGCTGGTCGCGTTGATCAGCCGCAGCCGTCTCCACTCCCGTCGTCAGATGGTTAACCTATGGGGAATATGAACAATAGCTTGTGGCTTGTCATCGTATGGATTGTTGGTGGGTTGAACTTAGCCCCTGGGTGGGGCCAAGAAAAGCCCGATATCCAACTCCCCGAAGTGGTGATTGTGGGCCAGGAAGAGCGGGTGATACAGGGTGAGAAAAGTCTCGTACAACTGCATACCATGCCAATTGGGCTACGGGGTGAGGTTGAGACTGGCAATATCGCCCAAGTCGCGCCTTCAACGACAGCAGATTTTACCGGGCCAGCGGCGGAAAACCCTGGTTGTTTAACCTTTCCGCAAGTTCAGTCAGAGCGGGATGAGCGGTTGTATCGGCGTAGCATTGGACAATTCAACGATAAAAATTATCCGGCTGCGATAGAGGGGTTTGAGCGTTTAGGCAATGAATATCCGGCAAGTCCTTATGTCGGTGCTGCTGTTTTTTGGTCTGCTGAGGCGGCCTACCAACAAGGCCGCAACGAGGCAGCGCTTGCCTTGTATGAGCAGGTTGTTACACGGCATCAAAGAGAATCTCTGCGTGATTATGCACTATTTCGAGCGGCGCAGATACGTTTGGAGCGCCGGGACTACGTTGAAGCGGCAAATCATCTTGAAGTTTTGCTTGCCATCTATCCAGCCAGCCCCACAACCGAGCAAGCCCGCTATCTTTTCGGGGAGACCTCGTTTCGCGCTGGTCAATTTCAGCAAGCGATTCGATCTTTACAGACCTTTTTGCAACGCTACCCGCAGTCGCCTCTGCAGGAACGCGCTGAACTATGGCGTGCCGAGAGCCTATACCAGTTGCAGCACTACCAGATGGCTCGCGAGGCCTATCAAAACTTGTTGCAGCGTTTTCCCCAGGGGACTTTTGCTTTGCAAGCACGATATGGTCTTGCTTGGGCCATGTTGAAAGCAGGGGAGGTGAAGCCTGCCCGTTTATTATTTCAGGACCTAAATCTGCAAACTCCTGATGCACGCTACGAGGAGGCGGTACGCTATGCCTCCTTTATGGCCGATGTGCTCAATGAGGAACTCGACAACGCACAACGCCAGTGGCAGCAATTACAGCAGCGTTATCCTCAGGGGGCATTAGTGACGGCGGCTTTAAGTGAACTTGCCTGGGCATATTTCGTCCGTAAAGACTATGCCCAGGCGTTGGATTACTATCAGCGATTAAATCAGACTACTCCGATGCCCGAGCGATTGCAGAACATTGCTCAATATATGACTGGCGAAAGTTTCTATCAGCAAGGCCGGTTCGCTGAAGCGGCTCAAGCGTTTCGCCAGATTCGCTCTGAGGCCGAAGTTGGCTTACTAGAGAAGGCTGCTTTTCGGTTTGTGCTCAGTCTCTATCATCTGAAAGATTTTGCTCAGGCCATTCAAGTTTTGCAGGCATTTGTGGTACGCTACGCCGCTTCATCTTATCGTGATGAGGTGCTGTTTTGGTTAGCCGAGTCGTATTTTCGGCAAAGCGACTATCGCGCAGC
>JAPULM010000633.1 GCA_027294925.1 bacterium | reverse complement strand
GTGCAAGAGCCGCCGGGAAATATACCGACGCAAGTCCGCCACCAAACATCCTTCTGCTGTGGAACATTCCATCTATTAGCTGAGAATCCCCTGCCAGGATCGCGCCAAAAGGCGCGCCGAAGTACTTGTACAACGACACGTACACCGTGTCAAACAACGCGGCATACGTCGCCGCCGGAATGCTGGTCGCGGCGGCCATCATGTAGAGTCGCGCGCCATCAAGATGGGTTTGAATCCCCTGCTCACGGCAGTACTCCGTTATCGCCTTCATCTCATCGAATGGCACGATCTGCCCCGACTGACGGCGAACCGGGCTTTCGATCATCAAGGCACCGATCGGGTTCACCACGCGGCCCGTATTCGCCCGCTCTACCGCTGCTTGCAACTCTTCAAGCGAAAAATAGGGGCGGTCCTTCGCCAGCGGCACCAGGTTAATACTACTGAGTTGGCTGACGCAATCGCCGGTGTCGTTGTACAGGTGACTTTGCTCCTGCACCACCGTACGCGGCCGGTCACCGCAGAGTTTCCGAACGGCGAGATGGTTGGCGAGGGTCCCCGTCGGCATAAATACCCCTGCCTCCTTGCCTAACATCTCAGCGCATTTTTCCTCAAGCCGTTGGACCGTGCCGCCCAGCGAATAGCTGTCAGCTTCGAGCCCAACCTCGTCCTCGATGGCGATCAGACGTTGGAGCATGGCTTTTGCAGTTTTGGGCTCTCCGTCTCCACGGAAGATCACGGCCTCTTGTGGCGGGCGCGCTCCAGCCGCTGTATTGTCTGTCTGAACGGATTTGAAGGTATCGCCATTGGCGTTCTGCATACAGTTCCCCTCATTTTTTCTTACTGTTCAAGACTGCCAGTGTGCGGGAACAATGGTGTCTGTAAAGCCGAATTGCTGGGAAAACCACCCTTCCTGATAGAGTCCGTCCATGTAAGAGGAGTGATCGCTCTCCAACACCTGGCACTCGCTGCCAATCGCCACGGTCAACGGCGCGATTGCATTTGGATTTCCCCAAATCAGCGTCTGGGCATGGACCTTGGGCGCACAGAAAAGCGGATCAAAATAGGACAGGGTCCGCTCAACCTGTGGCCGCTTCTCCGGAAATAGGCGTAGATAATCCGCGACCTCCTCAGGGGGGTGTTGGCGAGCCCCGTAAAAGCTCCCTGGGGATGCCACCACGTGCGTCACTTCTGGCCGCAGGGCCGCCGTTAGGAGCGGGAGGCCATCCTGCTTGACGAGCGCGAGTCGGGAACGGTCAACCTCCGGGCGGGTCAGCAGGTAGTCGACAGCCCGCAACCAATCCGCAACAATACCGCGAAAGATGTAGGTTTCCGGCGCGTCAATTCCCTCGGTCATTAAGCCGGGGAACATCGCTGCAAAAGGCTTATCGGCGTTGCGCTGTCCGCGCCCAGCCGTTGAAAAGATGAGGAACCGCCCCCGCTTCTCGTTGGCGTCGCCTTGCGGCAGCGGCTCGACAACGCTATGATAGCCGGGGCCAAGCAGAAGGGTCGGAAACGGCCCATCGCCGTGTGGAATGCTCAGGTAGCCAAACAGCCGATAGGGACCGATGCCAGTGAAGCGAACCGTGTTGCAGTCGCAGAACTCCGTGGAGCGAATCGGTAGATGTTCCTCTTCGGGGGCAATGGGGACGGTCTCCAACTCGCGGCAGACCCCCTGCCAGTAATTGTCAAAGTCTTCCGGTGCAGATGTGTCAGGCATGCGTCACTCCTTTATAGCTTCAGATGTGTTTTGAAGAAATCAGCCATGATGGGGCGGTGGTGGACACCGCCGGCGTCATGTCCGTGTCCATCATAAGGGTAGATTTGCTTGTCTTCGGAGGCGATGGCACGCCAAGCGGCGTAACCCGTCTCTGGTGGGCAAACATTGTCCTGCAAACCGATGTAGACCATGACGGGGCAGGTAATGCGCGGGGCAAAGTTGATGCCATCGAAATAAGCCAGCGTCTCACGCACTGCCGTTTTCCGCTCAGGATAGAGCCGCAAGTAGTCTCGGATCTCCTGATATGGGTAGGTGTGGGTCAACTCAATAGCGTCCATGTAACCACAGAGGTAGGGCGCTCCTGCGGCGGCTGCACGGACTTCGGGGCGTAGCGCCGCTGTGGAAATTGTCAATCCCCCGCCCTGACTGCTGCCGGTAACTCCGATGCGTTCACTGTCTACCTCATCACGCGAAAGCAAGAAATCAATCACGCGTGCTGCATCAATGTAAAATCCGCGATAGGAGTACGTGTTCCGGTCAATGATGTTGTGCGTCAGCAGCCCAGGATAACCGGGATTAAACTGTTGATTGCTGCGAATCTTCCCACGCGGCGCAGCGCTGAAGGCGGCATAGCCCTGCCGTGCCAAACCGCGTGGGATGCCCGGGTCGCTTTTGTAGCCTGGCATCTGGGCGATCGCCGGGAGTTTCCCCGATCGCTCGCGGGGCAAGGCGTACCAGCCGGCGATTCGCACACCATCGAGGCTATCGTAATGCACGTCATAAACCTCGACCTCCGGCGTGCAGCGAAGTGGTACCAACTCCATCGTCGCGTTCAGCGGTATCTGCGCGGCCTGATCAAGCAGGTCATCCCAGAAGGCATCGAAATCATCTGGGCGTGTGACG
>JAPULM010000632.1 GCA_027294925.1 bacterium | reverse complement strand
AGCCACATGTCCAGACCGCGCTACACCGCGCCACGCCTTGCTGCGAGCCGCGGCCGGCGGCGGGGGACGCTGGGATGCCCCAGGGGTGTTTTTAGGGGTTGCGCTCCGGAAAGGCTGGCGCTAAAACGCCTTTGAATTTCCTATACGTGAGCGATTCGTGACTCAACCCCTGCCGGATGATGTCCAGGGTCTCGACATATTTCTGGTAATTGTGGTCGACATCCCAGTCGCTGCCCCAAAAATACGCTTCGAGTACGCCGCCGCGCCCAACACCAACCTCGAGCCGCCCATTACTCAAATGGTCGAGCATGCAAATTTCTTCGATGAGCCGTAACGGATGGTGCAGCGGCAACACGTAAATACATGGATTCAGTTTAATCTGGCTGGTAGTCCGCGAGGCGGCGGCGAGAAAGATATTTTGCGACGGTGCCAGGCTGTGCACCGCTGAGGTATGATGTTCGGCCAGATGGTAGGCATAGAACCCCGCGGCATCGAACCGTTCGACCTGTGCTAAGCGATCGTGATAGATTTGATCCAATTCTTGACCCGGAATGGGTTCGATATGGTCGAACACACCAAATTGTAGTGTCATATTATCATCCTCACATCCGTCATTGCGTCTCAGGCCAAGCGCGGTCCCTTCTGGGGCTGGGGTGGGCGTGTCGAGTGTCACACCGGCTCGGTATGGCTGCCGAGAAAGCGCAGCAGGGCCTCGTTGACGGCGTCCGGCGCCTCTTGCTGCACCCAGTGGCCGACGCCGTCAATGATGTGGGCAAACCGGAAGTCGGTGCAATTCAGGCCGGCGTCGGCGTAGAGATCCATGCCAGGCACAAATGACCGCACCACATCTTTGCTGCCGGCGATAAAACAGCTCGGCTGATGCACGGGCGTCGCCCCCATATCCGGTAGGTCGTCAAAATCCCGCTCCTGGTTGCGGTAGCGGTTGATCGGTCCTCGAAATCCGCTGGCTTCAAAATTTTCCACAAAATAGTCAAGATCGGCCGGCGACATCCACGCCGGGAACGGATCGGGGTCGGTGAATGCTTCCAGCAGAGTGGCGGTCGGGGGGCGTTGTATCCAGGTATCGAGGGATGGGGCATCGCCCGAAATCGAGTAGTAAATCTTGCGCAGTGAGTGGCGCACATCGGCTTCGAGTTCGCGCTCGGCCACACCCTCGTCCTGAAAGTATAGCTGGTAGAAAAACTTGTCTTTGTAGATCTGGCGCCACATGGCGATGGGCGAGACCGGTGGGCGCTTGCGGTAGGGAACGCTGAGACCGGCCACCGCCGCCACTCGGTCGGAATGCAGGGCGGCGGTATTCCAGCAGATCGGCGCACCCCAGTCGTGCCCGACCAAAATGGCTTTCACTTCGCCCAGCGTATCGATCAGGCCCACAATCTCAGCCATGATCGTCGCCATATCGTACGCCGCCACCGGATGGGGCTTATCGCTGCCGCCATAGCCACGCACATCTAGCGCCACCACCCGGTAGCCGGCAGCGGCGATCGGCTTGATCTGGTGACGCCAGGAGTACCACAGTTCCGGCCAGCCATGTACCATGATGACCAAGGGGCCGTTCCCCTCCACGGCGGCCCGAACCGAGATGCCGTTAGTGCTGAATTGCGATAGGGTGAATGCATCGGGCAGATTTCCGGATGTCACGTCGTTTCCCCTTTGCCTCTGGTGTCGGGTGATGACGGTGATGGCCAAGCGCATATGATCGCCGCGTATCATAGCAGAAAACGCTTACTGTCTCTTGTCCGATTGCTTGTTCCACCCCGGCCTTGCGTCTACGACACCTTGAAGATTACCAACGCGTTGATCTATCCGGTCTGAAACGAGAGGAGAGCAGAGCAGCGCGATGAGCGCGCCGCATCCTGGCGCCGCTACGTCTTACCTTGTAACCCACCGACTCACGATCCCAGGTCGCCTCGCTGAGCCCGCGCTCGCGTAGCTTGTTCTTCTGGATTTTCTGGGTGGGCGTTTTGGGAATCTCGTCGATGTACTCGATATAGCGCGGCACCGCGAAATACGGCATCCGCTCCACACAGAAGTCCAGTATATCCTCCGGCTTGGGCGGTTCCACGCCCGACCTCAGCACCAGGCAGGCCAGCACCTCGTCCTCGCCGCCTTCCTCCGCTTTTACCACCACTGCCGCGACCTCGGCCACATCGGGATATTCCAGTAAGACCGCCTCCACCTCATACGATGAAATGTTCTCGCCCCGGCGCCGGATGGTGTCCTTGATGCGGTCGATGTACCAGATAAATCCGCCTTCATCCATGCGCCCGGCATCGCCGGTGTGAAACCAAAAATTGCGCCACGTCTCGACGGTGCGATCCGGCATGCCGTTGTAGCCCTGCATGAAGCAGAACGGCTCCTTAGGCCGCACCAGGATTTCCCCCACACTGCCGATGGGCAATTCTTCGTCGCTATCCGGAGCCGCGATGATGACCTCGAAATACTCATCCCACACCTTGCCGGAACACCCTGCTTCGTCGGGGGCGTCGAGGGGACGCCAGACCGGAATATTGATCTCGGTCATACCAAACAGCTCATTGAACTTGGGGATATTAAAGCGCTCGCGCAACGCGTTAAGCGTTTCATCCGTCACGGGTAGAGCGGACATCATGCGCAGTTTGTTATCTCGGTCGGTGGGTTTGGCCGGCTGGCGCAAAATGAAATCGTTCATGACACCTAGTGAGTTGGTGACCGTCGCCTCGTACTTGCGAATGTCATCAATCCAATTCGTGGCGCTAAATTGCTTCACCATCACCGCGCTCGCGCCGGTGATGAGGGTGCTGTAGGTTTGCATGAGGCTGCCCTGAGCATGAAACAGTGGCATACAGATGTAATAGCGGTCCTCGGGGGTAAGCCCCGTATGGATTTTCATGCCCAGGCCAAACAGGTACAAATGGCCGTGCGGCATCAACACGCCTTTGGACGGCCCGGTGGTGCCGGAGGTGTACATGATCATGCCGAGGTCTCGGTAGGTGACCTCCACATCGATGTCGTCCGGCGTCCCCTGTTGTAAGAGATCATCGAAATGCCGCACTTGGATGCGCTTGAAGTCGGGGATATCCTCCGGCTGGAGCGCCGGACCGGGCACGAATACGGTTTGCATGTTGGGGACAGTGTCTTCCACATCGGCGAGCCACGGCAGAAACTCACGCTCCATGACGCCAAAGCGGGAGCCGGCATTGGTGAGCACATGGGTGAGGAACCGCCCTTTATAGGCGGTGTTAATGGCCACATGCACCGCGCCGATTCGATTCAACCCAAACCACGTCCACAGGTGTTTGAGGCGGTTGTGCAGCATCACCGCGACGTTCTCGCCGAACGCCACGCCCTGCTGGGCGAAGGCGTTGCCGACACAATTGGTGATCTCGTGCGCCTGAGCGTAGGTATACGGCTCGCCGTCTCCATACTGTATAAAGGGCTTGTCGCTACGCTCACGGGCCTGCTGGGCGAGGACTTTGCCCACGACCCAATCGGACTTGTCGGCAGCCATCATGTTGTTCTCCTACGAATGCGTCATGAGACAGGTAACTTGAACGCTAGTCAACCTGGTTCCAGAGTACTAAGGAATAAGAACCTGTATTCTGTAGAATGCTTTCTGTTTAGGTTCTTATAGGATTGCATCCTATCGTGCGCATGAGACGGAATCAAGTTGCACCGTATCATGCGCTACAAGAAAGCGCTTTAAACCCTACGACGATCAGCGTGTCTGACGTGGGGAACTCGCCAGCCGCCGGACAGAAATGCACACCATGGGCAAGCTGGCTAGAAGGAAGGCAATGCTGATCATCATGAAGCTGTCACGGAAGGCCGCAGCAATGGCTTCAATATCGATTTGCTGTTTGATGGTTCGGAGGGCAGCGCGATTGGCATCGCCACCGACAATACCGGATTGATGCAGATACCGCTTGACCTCGTCGAGGGTTGCCCCGTGGATGGCGGAGGTCTCGTTATACGCATCGTAGGCGTGCAATTGGTGGGTGACGCGGCGCCGTTCGAACAGCACGCTGGTGACGGTGACACCGAGGCTCGATCCGATGTTGCGCACCACACCCATTAACCCCTGCCCCATACGGATTTGCTCCGGCGGCATCACCTGAACATTTAAGGCGGTCAAGGAGGTCACGGTGGAGAACATACAAATGCGGTAGAAAATAATGTAACCCACCGACACCCCAGCCGTGGTCAACGCCGTAAACGAGGTGAAACCAAAAAACACCCCGGTCAGGGCGGCGAGACCGACGATGGCCATTAAGGCGGGTGAGATCATATCATTGAGCCGTCCGCTGATCACCCCACTCAAGCCCGAAAGAATCAGCGCCGGCACGATGATCAGGCCGGCCTGCAGCGGCGTAAAACCCATCACCTGTTGCAGAAAGATGGGCACCATGAACTGGGCGCCAAATAACCCGATCATGTTGAGAAACGCCGTGGCGCAAATGTAGCGAAACGCCCGGATGCGAAACAGACGCAAGGTCACGGCGGGAAAATCGGTCCACAGCTCCCACACCACAAACAACACCCCGCCGGTGGCAGCTCCGAGTCCGAGTAAGACTACGGTAGACACCGCGGTATTGCTGTCACGCGCCAGGTTAATGGCCAGCAACAATGGAACTAAAAATCCCCCCAGAAGTGTGAGTCCGGTGTAGTCCACCGGCTCGCCGTGGGATTCCCGTTGCTGCGGCAGCATCAATAAGCTCAGGATGATCGAAATAATGCCGGTGGGGAGTCCCCCTCGCTTCTTCAAGGTGGTTCCGCGGCCTTCGACCCTGGGAAATCCGTGAGACGCCATCCTACCCCATTCTGAGCCACATGTCCGGACCGCGCTACACCGCGCCACGCCTTGCTGCAAGCCGCGGCCGCCGGCGGGGGGCGCTGGGATGCCCCAGGGGTGTTTTTAGGGGTTGCGCTCCGGAAAGGCTGGCGCTAAAATGCCTTTGAATTTCCTATACGTTTTTGAATAGTTAGGGAATGTCGCATAACAATAGCTTCAACTCTGCACATTCGGCTGCACTACTGTACATTTGAGGGGTCCCGCTGAGTTTGATGATAAACTTGAGGGAGTAACTGGAGATGCCGTGGCTTGCTTTCAACGAGTTGGGTGATCTGCCCGTTGGAGTATATTCGGCCACGCTTGCTGAAGTCATCGCGCGCTTTGGCCATGGCACAGCGCGGCGCGTTACCATCACCGAAGGTCTGGAACGCATCTATGAGCTAGCGCGCTGTACAGAGTCTTTGCAGCGATTCATCATCTTCGGTAGTTACGTCACCGCGGAGCCCAACCCACGTGACGTGGATATCTTTCTGGTAATGCGGGACGGTTTTCAACCGCGTGACGCACCGTCCGAAGCGCAGTCCCTCTTTCGACACGGCACAGCACAAAGCGAGTTGGGAGCGAGCATCTTTTGGGTCAACGCCGAGACGAGTTTTGCCGACACGGAAGATTTACTCATTGGCTGGCAGACACGCCGTGACTTGCAGCGGCGTGGTATTGTAGAGGTGGTTGAGCATGATTGAGAATGATGTGGAACTTCAGGCAGCACAAGAGTACGTGCTGCGCTTTGAGCGCATCTTAGCTGCCGCGCGAAAGACGTATACCCCAGAAGCCTACGAAGCGATGGCCAGCAGTTACCTGGTGGAAATTGAGCGTGTCAATGCGGAGATTCTCCAGTATTTGAAGCACGCTCCTTCGACAGCAGCAGCATAAGAATACCGGAGAAAGGGAGAGCAGTCTGGTCAACCGTGCAGCACTCGTGTAATCATGCTACCCTCACAGCAATTTGATGCCGCTTATTCTCCAACCGAGAAGAGCAACTGAGACACTTTATCCTACACGCGAACGGGGGACACATGTACGAGCTACGCAGAACCTATGTGACACAGCCCGGCAAAGAGCGGCTCGTTGCTTCGATGCTGCAGCAGTCAGGCAACATGCTCGTTGAGGCCGGCCTCCGAGAGCCGTTCCATGTTTCGTTCAATGGCGGCACTTGTCCCGGTGAGAAGCAACTCGTCCACATGACCTGGACGGCGGAAAAGATCGAATCCCCAATGCGCGCCAGCAACCAGTATCCTGCCGGTTACGCCGAGCTGAGAGAGCAACGGAACCAGTACACGACTGATACATGGCTCGAGATCAATGAGCTGATGAACGCCGACAAGATGATCGACGGTTAGGGTCGAAAAGATGGCCACGACGACTGAGCCGACGCAATCTTCCCCCTGGTTTTATCAACGTTATGACGGTTAGTCGTCAGCCTATGGGCAGACGACTAACCTGCCAGTGACCCCATCGGATCCCAGGCCGGCAGCACCACAGGCGCTTCATCAAATGCTTGTAACAGCTCATCCGACAGATACTTGCGGTGGGCAGCAATCTCAAACATGTAGGCCCCCTCTCGCTTCTTCAAGCGGTGGTTCCGCGGCCTTCGACCCTGGGAAATCCGTGAGACGCCGTCCTACCCCATTCTGAGCCACATGTCCAGACCGCGCTACACCGCGCCACGCCTTGCTGCGAGCCGCTGCGGCAGACCGCCGCTGCATACTGGGGGAGCCGCCATCGCCACCGGCGAGCCGCGGCCGCCGGCGGGGGGCGCTGGGATGTCCCAGGGGTGTTTTTAGGGGTTGCGCTCCGGAAAGGCTGGCGCTAAAATGCCTTTGAATTTCCTATACGTCTCTCGTGACCATCCAACTCAAGCCTCTTGTAATTATTGTGGAGCATCGCTTGGAGAGGTCAGTGACCGCACAGATGAACACGTTCATGCAGTTTATGATTGTCTGAAATGCAAGGTGAATTATTGTGATCAGTGCAGTTATGAAAAGGAAATTGATGGGCAGTTAGTCCAACTATGTTTACGTTGCGAGAGTATAATAGAAAAAGTAACGTGACACTAATATCGAATAGAATGAGGTCATAGGGTCAGGCTCTTATACCTCATTATTTTTGGTACGCCAACATTGCAACAAAACGAAATACAATTTTTCGGACTATGGGAACGCCAAGAATAAAAAAACCTACAACGAAACAAACAGGTAATAACCATATCAAATATAAAGCGGATACATTCAGAAACAATATTAAAACAATGTATAACGAGAATAAGAGAGTTGTCGGTATTGAGGGTGGAAAGAGGATCCCACCACTACGTACATGAGAGCGCACTTTCAATATAAACAAGAGAATTCCTACGACTGAAATAACCAGTACGATCGTGCTCATGACTGCCATTAGTTACCCGCCTTAAATCAAGCGATAGATGTATTTGGTCGCTTTGGTTTACCTGATCCGTGTCGTCTGCCACTATGGGCTCCTTTTGGAAACTTTCGATTCCGGTGGGCGAGATAATGGGAGAGCCTGGCTTGGAGAGGTCTGCTTCCGGGCGGTTACATCAGTAAAGAATCTAAAAATCTACTGGTCTCCTGCAATGCGTCTCTCCAAGTCTCTTGCCCGTCTCTCTAGGTCTCTTGTCATGCGTTGATAACGGTCACGCTCCGCCTCAAGGCGTCTGGTCTTCCACTCTCCATATCGTAGCTGCTGCCCTCGAATAAAGGCGATAACCATCCAGAAACCGCAACTGAGCAGTACCCATGGCATCTCAACGATATCTCTCAATCTCTTCATGTATCGTTCGTACCACATGCGTCATTCCCTTCCAAGATTGTTCAACGAGGCTTTCTTCGTTCACCAGTTGGTCTTACACTCCAGGGATTCTCAACGTCCTTTGCCGCTGACTGCACCTACGAAGTACCGAGCCATTCCTGCAAAGATTTCCCCAAATGGTATTGACACCAAAAGTCAGCAATGTCTTCAACCAGGGGTGCCGATTCAGGAATAAGCCCTGTTCCATACCTCGGATCGTAGCATTCGGCGTATTGACGGGCGATGCGGTAGCCCCATTCCGCTGAAGCGGTAGGTTGCAGTAAGCACGATAACGCCTGTTCGACAATCAGAACCTCTGTACTGTCGATAATCCGCACGGGTCCCCACGCCTGTCGTTCATACTGATCTTGGAGGGCTTGAACATCTGACCGCCATGCCCGTACCATATCCACTTCATCCTCGGTGGGATTGTCCATGTAGCGTTCCATCTGACGGATGGCTTCATCAACCACTTGATTGAAATATTCCCATTTCTCAGGGTCGAGATGTGATGGGCAATCTTGCTCCCGCATCTTTCTGTATGTCTGTTTGGCGAGGTAGAGAGCAAATTGAGCGGTAGCCTCTGCGTCTTTACACAGACTTTTAAGCGTGGTCAGCCGCGTGATCTTGAAGAAATCGCCCTCCCGCAATTCCGCTGCAACCTGTGCCAGACGACGTATTTTGGGAGCAACCTGTGATGTCTTGCTTCTGGGCGCAGCCTTTGATGTCTTGCCTTTGAGAACAACCTCGAACGTCGTGCCTCTCCGTATATCCTTCACCGTCACTGTACGACTCGGCGATGTTTTCGGTACCAGTGCTTGGGTTTGGACTAACTCCTGATTCTCTGGACTCAGAGCGTACAAATCCCTGATGAGATTGAGCAACGCAGTTTTGTTCTTGGATGACAGGGCTCGTCGCATATCCTGCCAAGATGAGGATTTCTTTGGCGATGCCATGATGAATTTCCATCTATCAGTGGAGCATATCCCTGTTAGAACAGCTCAAAATACGATTCGTTGCCCAGGTGTTGGACATACGTCTTAACCAACTTCTCCAACTTCCCATGATCGATGTCGATCCAATCATCGATGGAGCCCCTGAAGCAGTAGCGCTGCGCCGTAAAAAGACGCTGTTCCTTGTCATCCAGAATAAATGTCAACATGGGCGAATACTGGATGACTCCCCGTAGCGTCGTCATTAACTGTGGGCTTGCAGTGGGATCAGGGTGCAAGTCTTTGAACAGATCGACAAGGGTATCGACACTCTGATCCGCCGTATAGACGATAATGGTTTTGCCTTTGACATCGATTTTGTAGTCCTGAACGCTGGCGTACTTCCGCATGCCGTCTTCAACGAGTTGTCGTTCCTCGTCGGTAATGATCTTCGGCGGAATCCGGCGTAGGAAGACCTGGGCATTGGGGTTCTCATAAATCTCGAAGTCTTCAGGGATAGACTCTGCCAGCCGTCCTTCCCTCTTCATCGAGAAGTAGTACTTGGGCTTTCCCGTCTTGGTCGTACCTTGATGCAGGTAGTAGGTCTTCCCTTTAGCATTGACGTGGGTGATGGGCACAGCAGTGCTCCTCTGTACTATCGCCAGTTTACGACCCAAATTGTGTAATCATCCAGCAACTGGTAATTTTGAGATTGCTGCTCAGTCGCTTTGAGATCAACCAAAGGCAATACAAATCGTTTTCGACCCGGCACACGTTTCACTTTGACAGCTAGACCAGCGTATGTGTCATATTCATCCTCAAAATTTAGCAATTCATAAGCGTCTGTGTAGGACGCTTCTTTCTTTTTACGCTCTCCATATTCCTCTTCACGATCAGGATTGAATCTGTAATATTCTTCCCAAGAAAAACACCCACGATCTTCGATTTCTGTAAGATGACAGGGAATCTCCAGATGCTGTTTGAGATAGTCGAAATAAATGGCTAGTGTGCCCTCATTGACTTTGGGAATCTCTTTCTTGCCAAATATAGCTGCTATGCGTTTCTCCTGTTGGCGTGTGTCTTGTGCCGCTCTGCGGAGTATGTCTTGCAATACGAGGGTCTTGTTGGTCAAGTTTTTCCATCATGTTGTTCCTCGGAGAACCCTATTTTCGCTGTCTATCCCATGTTAGACCAATGTGATACTGGGATAGCGGTTGCGATAGAAATGTCCTTTATGCCGCCGAAAGAGGTACTCAAGATAATATTTATCACAGTCTTGAGGAATCAGAAATGCTGATGCAATGGACTCCTCTCCATATTCTTCTACGAGTTTTCTCACAAATTGTGGGCTACTGGCAGCTGAGGATATCAATGCCCTGATCATTTCAGACTCATCTTCACTCAAATCTCTACCTTGTTTTTGAAAGCCTGAGATGACATCGCCGAACTTCCACATCATTTCTTGCCCTTCGTCGGGGTTAAAATAGACTCCGACACCGTCCTTGGCTTCAAGAAGTTCAGGCGGAAAAGACATTTTTGGGGATGCGTCTGAGCGATTGTGCTTGTTAAGAAACTCTGCTATTGTCTCCTGCGGTTTTGAAGCATTCTGGTGTTCGAGGAACGCTTGCATATCAGCCGCCATGGTAGCGCCATCTGCGTAGACGACCAATTCCTTTCCGAAATAGTCCACAAATGCCTGGTAATGATCGCGGACAAATTCCCGTGCTTTCTCCGCACGTTCCTCACAATAGCGATAGACGACCTGGGGAGCCTTGAGGGGAAACTCCTGTTGGATTTGCTGAAGTTGCTCTTCTGTAGCCGTGGGGAATCTGTGCTGCATTCCAGACCAATACCATGCGTCATCCCAGGGGACTAAACTGCCG
>JAPULM010000631.1 GCA_027294925.1 bacterium | reverse complement strand
GTGGGCGATCGGGAGAAGGCGATCGAGGCAGGATGTAACGACTACGACACCAAGCCAATTGAATTTCCGCGGCTGCTGGGGAAGATTGATGCCGTCTTGGGCAAGGAGGCCACACGATGATCGATAAAGAATCTAAAGCTGACTTTCCCGATAGCGACGAAGCAGAACGGGCAGGCAAAGACGAGCCGGACCAGACTACCTCCCTTGCCAACTTGCGTCATAAGCTGCGCACGCCGTTGAACCACATCATCGGCTACAGCGAGATGTTGCTGGAAGAAGCCGGAGAGCGCAAGCTGGAGGATTTTGCTGCGGATATCGAGAAGATCCGGACGGCGGGCAAGCAGTTACTGACACTGATCAACGACTTGCTAGGTCCGGCGCCGACGCTCGCTGGGTCGCCACGGCTTACCTCGGAGGCCGCCGGCCCCTCGGCCTCATTTCGAGACAAGGATGCCAGCAGCCCTCTAATGGCAACAGAGCCTGCCCCCACCCCTGAAACCCCATCCAGCCGCCTACTCGTTGTGGACGACAACGAAAGCAACCGCGACATGCTTTCCCGCCGTCTCAAGCAGCAAGGCTATGGTGTCTGTACGGCGGAGAGTGGACGACAGGCCCTAGAACTGGTCAACGCCCAGCCGGTTGACCTGGTACTCCTTGATGTCATGATGCCGGAAATGAATGGGTACGAGGTGCTTGAACATCTGAAGGCCAACAACACGTCACGTGACATCCCCGTCATCATGATATCGGCCCTCGACGAGATCGAGAGTGTCGTAAGGTGCATTGAGAGGGGTGCGGAGGACTACCTCCCTAAGCCCTTCAACCCGGTACTCCTTCGGGCTCGCATCGGCGCGTCTCTTGAAAAGAAGCGGTTGCGCGACCAGGAAGTTCGGCACTTCCACGAGCTCGCCGAGTGGAACAGGACGCTTGAGCAGCGGGTTCAGGAGAAGGTGGCCCAAGTCGAGCGACTCGGACGGCTCAAACGTTTCTTCTCACCTCAGCTTGCCGAGTTGATCGTTGACGGCGGAGCGGACGATCCGCTCAAGACTCACCGGCGCGAGGTGACCGTTGTGTTCCTTGACCTTCGCGGGTTCACTGCCTTCGCTGAGACATCCGAGCCTGAGGAGGTGATGGGCGTTCTCAGAGAGTACCACGCGGAGATGGGCAAGCTGATTCTGGATCACGAGGGGACGCTCGAGCGCTTCACCGGTGATGGGATGATGATCTTCTTCAATGACCCGGTGCCGGTCCCGAACCCGGCAGAGCGCGCCATTCGGATGGCGATCACGATGAGGGAGCGGGTCAAGGCGCTGAGTGCCGTCTGGCGCAAGCGCAGCTACGACTTGGCCCTCGGTGTCGGCGTCGCCCAGGGGTACGCTACCATTGGAGCGATCGGCTTCGAGGGCCGCTGGGACTACGGCGCCATCGGCACCGTCACGAATCTGGCGGCACGCCTGTGCGGCGAGGCCAAGGGCGGTCAGATCCTTGTGTCGTCTCGTCTTGCCGGCACCGTCGACGATCTGATCGATGCCGAAGAGCTGGGCCCGCTCGCCCTGAAGGGCCTGCTCAAACCGGTCCTGACGTACAACGTGATCGGCTTGAAAGAGCTGGGATAACTTCATCATTCCCAACTCGATTGATCGCCATGTGGACGATGGGATAAGGTCCTTGCTTTTACGTCTTAATAGGATACGCCCTTTTCCTAATTTGGCTACAAAATCCGTCACGCTTTCCCATAATAGTTACTCATCTGGGAACAGATATGCTTGAGGGTGGAACTTTCCTCTTCTTTAGAGCGTTTTATAAGATAATATCGGGTAACGCTTCTTTTCTAGATAATTGTGAATGAAGAGCCGCTGGGGGTCTCTCCAATGACAGAAAAAACATCTTCCGGGCGATTACGGTTTTTCCGTTCCATCGTCTTTAAAAATATTTTGCTATTCCTATTGATTCTCCTTGTGGCGGTGGTTCCGCTCGCCTTTTACTACTATCAGGATAGCCGCGATTATGAGATCAAAGTCTTGGCCTCACGTCTTGAGTTTTTCGCAGAACGAGGCGCTTCTTGGCTAGACCCAAAGCGAATCCATGCCCTGAGGACTCCCGCAGATCAGCAGACCAAGAACTACCTGGATACCGTTCAGGCTCTTAGCCGCATTGAAAAAGAATTTAAGGTGGATAACGCCATAGTCATGCGCCGGGAGGCTGATGGCCAGTACACCTATATCGCGGTTGGAGGTGACGTTTCTGGCGCCGTCCAGCCGGACGATAGCACGGTCAGAAATCCGTGCAGTCCTACAGGCAGGGCAGGACAAAATCCGTGCAATCCAACCACTGCCGCAGGCAGTGCGATCAAAAACCCGTGTGCTCCTACGGCTACCAGGGTGAGTATTTTTGACATTGGTAAGCCGGTGCATATCCATCCCGATTTTCCGGCGACATACAAAGCGACCAATGACACCTGGCTAGCAGGCGAAATGATGCACAGTCAGCTCTTTGGAGGCAGAGTTGGCGATCAGGTGTTTGACCAGTTCTTGCAAATCAACACGCCTCTAAAGCTCAATGGTAAGGTGGTGGCCATCCTCATGCTCAACAAGTTTGCCAACCCCGTGGCGGCCGCCGTGCAGGCCAAAACCTTCAAGGTGTTCGGTCTCACCGTTGTGATTGTAGCCGTCGGGCTGGTGCTGTTTGGCTACGCCTCGGCCCGTATGTTGCGCCCTCTGAAAAATCTGACCGGATCGGCAGGTGAAGTTGCCCAGGGTAACCTGGATATTACCATTGCCCCACCACGGAGCCAGGATGAGGTGGGTCGGCTGACGGCCACGTTCGGTACCATGCTCGAAGGTCTCCGGCAGCGCGACTTCATTCGCGACACCTTTGGCCGCTACATTAGTCAAGAAGTGGTCGATGAGCTGTTGAGCTCTCCGGATGGACTCAAGCTTGGGGGCGAGTTGCGCGAGGTCACCTTTTTGGTGTCTGACCTGCGGGGATTTACCGCTTTATCGTCGCGGAGGGAACCGGGCGAGGTTATTCAAATTGTCAACCGCTTTTTGGAGCCGATGGTCGACACCATCACCCACTACCAAGGGACAGTGGATGAGTTTCAAGGCGATGGCATCCTAGCCTTCTTTGGCGCCCCTTTGGCCTCATCGAACGACCCTGTGCGGGCGGTGGCTTGTGCCGTGGCAATGCAGCGTGCTTTGGTTGAGATCAACACAGAGCAAAGGAGGCGGGGGCTTCCTGAACTCCACATGGGGATCGGCATCAACACGGGCGAGGTCATTGTCGGAAACATCGGTTCAGAGAAGAGAACCAAATATGGCGCCTTGGGAACTCCCATCAACATGGCCTACCGCATTGAGTCGCATACCGTAAGCGGGCAGGTGCTCATCTCTCCGAGTACTTATGAGCAG
>JAPULM010000630.1 GCA_027294925.1 bacterium | reverse complement strand
GAACCGCCGAATCCAATCTCGATCGTACAGCCGCGCGGACCGAGCTTCAAAGTAGATGGTCACGTGGTACGATGGCAAAAGTGGGAATTTCATTTCCGCATCGATCCACGTCTTGGGCCTGTCATTTCGACGGTGCGCTATGACGACAATAGCAAGAAGAGATCAATCCTATACCAGGGCTCTTTGTCGGAGTTGTTTGTTCCATACATGGATCCAGGCATCAGTTGGTATTTCAAGACTTACATGGACGCGGGTGAGTACGGAGTGGGCAAACTCGCTGTACGGCTCCAGCTGGGCTTGGACTGCCCACCCAACGCCGTATTCTTCGATGCACTTTTTGCCAACGACTGGGGCAGGCCTTATACCCAGGAACGTGCTAGCTGTCTATTTGAACGCTACGCCGGCGATATCGCTTGGCGACACTTCGAAGCAGTGAACGGCCAGACTGAAGTACGCAGGCGGACAGAACTTGTGCTGCGTCTCATTTCTGCCATTGGCAACTATGATTACATCTTTGACTGGGTGTTCCGTCAGGATGGCACCATCAAGGTTGCCGTCGGTACCAGTGGCGTCGAACAAGTGAAGGCCGTCAGAAGCCGATCGATCGCAGATGACAAGGATGGTCGTGACACACTGTACGGGCGCATGGTGGCAGAACACACCGTAGCTATCAACCATGACCATTTCTTCTGCTTCCGGCTCGACCTGGATGTCGACGGCCAACAGAATAGCTTCCTCGATGAGCGTTTAAAGACCAAGCGGCTGGGGAAAGAAAGCCCGCGGAGGAGCATCTGGATTGTTGATACGAGGACGGCGGCCACGGAGCAAGCCGCGAAGTTGCAGCTCAACATCCAGAAACCTGCTCTCTGGCGTGTCATCAATCCCAACGTTGTCGGTCCTCTCGGCTACCCCGTCAGCTATCAATTGAGAGCCAAGACCAATGCGATTTCGCTCCTGAGCCGGGACGATTTCCCGCAGCGCCGAGCGGGTTTCACTAATTTTCATCTCTGGGTGACTCCTTACAATCCGAGGGAGCGATATGCGGCGGGAACGTACCCCAACCAGAGCAAGGGCGGCGATGGCCTCCCTCGTTGGACGAGCGCCAATCGCCCCATCGAAAATACTTATGTCGTGCTTTGGTACACGCTCGGCTTTCACCATGTGGTTCGAGCAGAGGATTGGCCCGTGCTTCCTACCTCTTGGCGTGAGTTTGAGTTGCGGCCATTCGTCTTCTTCCAGCGCAACCCGGCGCTTGATCTTCCTGAATAGCCACCAGGACGGGCTGCTCGATGCTCACAGCTTCGGGCTATAACGCGGGCACACTAAGCGCGGTCGTCTTCCGCCCCCCCCTCGGGTACGGGAGCCTTATTACTGCCGCTATCTTCCCGGACCTAGTTTTTTTCCAATAGAATAGTGGACTCTTCACAGAGGAGGACTTGATGTACGCCGCCGTGGCTGCCCTTGTGGGTTTCTTCTTAGCTAGTCCAATGGTGAACCAGCAAGCGGCCGAGACCGCCTTGCTAGAGAGCGCGATTGAAGGTCTTGTGGTGAAGGCGGGAACTGGCGAGCCACTAAAGAAGGCTTGGCTTAGCCTGGCAAGGGTGCAAAGCGAGAGGCAGGTATACAGTACGATCACGGACTCCAGTGGTCGATTCATCTTGAAAAGTATTGAACCAGGCCGGTACCGTCTCTGGGCCGAGCGTAACGGCTACGTGCGTCAAGAGTTCGGCCAGCGCAGCCCGAATCAGCCCGGGTCGATTCTATCGCTTGCACCAGGCCAAACCCTGCAGGACATTGTTTTCCGATTGATTCCTGCTGCGGTCATCACCGGCCGTGTGTATGACGAAGAGGGTGAGCCCATTGCCGGGGCCACCATCCAGGCGATGCGGAAGCGCTACAGAAGTGGAAGACGCAAGCTGGCTCCAGCTGGAACAGATAGGACCGACGACTTAGGCGAATACCGGATCTATGGGCTCAGGCCCGGTCCGTACTATGTCAGTGCCACCTTTGTGCCAGGATGGATAAGGGCCAGGACGTTTACCAGGAAGGCCGGGGGAGAACGTGAACCGGGCTATCCTCCCACCTACTATCCGGGCACGAACGACCCGGCACAAGCTGTTCCGGTGGGGGTCCGCGCCGGGGAAGAAGTGAGGGCGATTGATTTCACTATAGTGCCTTCAGGCGCGGTACGCATCCGCGGTTGGGTCTTCAACGCCGTTATCGGTCGGCCCGGGCGGGGTGCCCTGGTCATGCTTTACCCGCGAGAGTCTGGCGTGAGCCGGTTCGCCGCCCGCAACCAAGTCTACGTGGACGATCCTCAGGGCAACTTTGAAATCTCAGGGGTGATACCTGGCTCTTACAACCTTCAGGCTTTTTGGTCGGACAGCGAGAACCAATATGTCGGTCGGCTGCCGCTTGAGGTTGGGACCTTGGACATTGAGGACATCAACATCGTCATCAGCCCTGGGGTTCGATTGTCGGGCCGTGTTCAAGTAGCGAGGGACGGGCAAGCTAGGCACACCGACCTTTACATCCACCTGGAATCACGCGTGGAGTCGGTGACCGGAAATAGGGCCAAGGTTAAGGCCGATGGCAGTTTTGTGCTCCCAAATGTTTCCGCTGGCGACTATCGCGTCAAGCTTGAGAATATGCCTGAAGATTGGTACCTCAAGTCAGCACGCTTGGGCGGCCAGGACGTGCTCGAAAGGGGGATAGAGATCACTCCGGGACAGGCTGGCTCGCTGGAGCTCGTGCTCAGTTCGGCCGCGGGGCGCATTGACGGCCCTGTCTTAGACGCCGACCGGGAACCGATTCCAGCGGCTTACGTCGTTCTGGTTCCAGACCGACGCCGTCGCGATCGGACGGAATTGTACAAGATAACCACAACCGACCAGTACGGCCAGTTCACGCTGCGGGGCATTGCTCCAGGTGAGTACACGCTCTTCGCTTGGGAAGAGATTGAGGCCGGCGCCTACTACGACCCGGATTTGCTTCGACGTTACGAGAAGAGCGGACAGTCTGTCCGCGTGCGGGAAGCCGACCGTCTCAGCCTGCAGTTGGAGTTGATCCCGGCTGACGAGGTTTTCCGCTAAGCACTCACGCCTGCACCTAACGGATGCGGCGGTCAGAGCTGCCGCAGCAGGCGGAGCGTGCAGTGAATAGAAATAAAGCTGCCGGGCCC
>JAPULM010000063.1 GCA_027294925.1 bacterium | reverse complement strand
CGTCTCGCAACTTCAGAACCTCTGTGTCATGAAGCGTGAGGTTCACTTGTATTCGCCCCTCTTTGCTTCTTTCGCGTGCGGAAGGTTTTCGGGTCGTGGGCGAGAATCGAACCAATGGTCGCGGTGCAATACGCGATTCATTGACCGCAGGCCCGAGCGCGGCGAGCGCAACGGATTCAAGTATGGTGGTCTTACCACATGCGTTCTCCCCGAACAGAAGATTGACATTCTTGAGCTTCGGGGCATGTGGCAATTCGTGGCCTTCACCGTACTCGCTGTCCGGGTGATTGAAGGTCACCGTCTTTTTGGCCGCGAACGTGCGGATGTTTTCGAGTGAAATGCTATCGACAAACATGTCGGCTCCTTTACGCTTTCTTGGCCCGTGATCGTTTCGATGCCTTCTTCGGTGGTTGCCAGGCTTTGATTTCTTCGATGGTCAGGTTCAGGGCCTTGGCTTCTTCGGTGACGAAGCCTTCGTAGACTTCGTCCATGCGTTGGTTGTATTCGGGGTCGATTTCGTGGTGCCATTGCCGCAGCCAGGGCAGTAGCTCGATGACTCCGGCTAGAAGGGGGATTAGGCAAGGATCGTCGCGGCCGCCGAGGCGTTCCTGGACGTCGACGTAGTAGGCGCTGAGCGTGCCATCGGGCCCTTCGCAGTGAGGGAAGCTGACCCAGCGTTCTTTGGACACGTCCAGCTTGCCGCGCAGTGACCAGTAACGGGCTCCGCCGCTCGAGATGAAGTCGGCGCTCTTGTATTTCGGTGGTACGGGAATCGCGAGAATCGCATCCAGTTCGCGATCGTCGGTTCGGTGTTCGACAGGCGTATCCGTCTGCCACAGGGCGATGTCTTCGCGTTGCTTGTCGGTTAACTCGTACTCATCAAGTTTGACAGCGCCGGCATGCAGCTTGTCTTCCAGTCGCTGAAGTTCCCAGGTCTTTTCCCACTCGGCGCGATTGCGAAGACCGTTGGGCTTGTAGCGCAGGATCGGCAGCAGAGGGACGTGTTCGCCCTGAACCAGTTCGTCGACCAGTTTCTGCACATCGAAGGCGGGGTCATTGCAATAGACTTCGCTTACCTCCATAAATTGCTCATCCTGCCGCGCGATGTCGGCCAGCTTTGCGACGGAGATGAGGCAGATTTCAATCTGAGAAGTGGGCTTCTCCTCGTCGTTCATGCGGCCATCGAAGTCGAAGTAGCTCTCCAACTGATCGAGCAGCCATGAGCGGAGTGCGCGCTGAACCTGCGAGTCCCACGGTTCAGTGTTCCAGCGACGTTTGTATTCGGGCTGTTCGATCAGGGCGATTTGCGGATTGGTTTCGATGGCCGCAATCCGCCGTTCGACGAGCCGCTTGTAATCGTCGGGCCAGTGATCGGGCAGTTCAGTAATGGGCGTGCTGCCGTGCCGCTCGAACCACTTGGTCTGAACTTCGCCGAGGGCCATCCTGCGGGCCAGCACAATCTCGAAGGCACGCTCGCCGAGCTGGATGCCCAGTGGTTTTTCTGTTGGGTAAGTCAGGTCGTCCTCAAGCAAACCGTAAAGACGGTAGCATTCCCAGTCGAGGTCTTCTTGCGACCTTGCAATTGCTTTTCTCAAGTCTTGGTGCTCTCGCCCTGCATCGACCAGTTTATCAACCCTGACTTCACGGCTCGAAGATTTGTGTCCCGAAAGCATGCGGCGTGGAGCACTTGACGCGAGTTGGGAGCCTAACGAGTCAAGCTTGCCGGCCCTGGTCGGTGGCTGAATCGGAAGTGGTAGTCTGCTGAGTTTTGTTCCGTCATGTTCGAACCTGTGTTCCCAAGCCTCGGCGGAAATCCCTCCGCCAATTCCTCCTCCGCCTTTGTCTTGAAACACCTGCTTCATCCAAAACGATGCAGTTGAGCAGTTGAGAAGACCAAGAAGAGTAAGGTGATCCGATTCCAGTGCGTCGGAAGGCAATTTTATGACAGGAGCCGATTGTTTGAAAACATTATCGCCGCGGTCCAACACGAAGTGATTGTCCGTTGCGACGAATGCAAAAACGATCGACAGTTGAGTGAGGTATTTTTCTGGAATCCAACGATACCAAGTCCACCATTCGTCACCACATTCGAGCCGCGTACGACCTCCAAACGAGACAACGCCACCGATAGCTGTTCTCATTGGCCATAGCCTCCGAGCCCAGTGACTTGATTCGTCGAGTTTCAGCGAATCATAAGCGTCGTCATAAGGAGCAAATGCATGTTCTGCCCGGCTAATTGTCCAGTCGCGAACCGTTTCTCCAACGACGAATTGTTTGATGTACTGCTCCGGCACGTGAGACCGAAGTAGGGAGCCTAGGTCGGCAACAAAGGCCTCATCTTGTCCCGGAAAACTAGCGAATCCTATCGAGTCAACGAAATCGTCAAGAACCGCAGTAGAACTACCATCGAGCGTCCGCTTTAGTTCAGCTGCGCCGCCACCGCCGATGGACCACGGGTGCGCGCGCAATATCTCACGCTCAAAATCGGAGACCGTTACAAACTCGCTTTCACTGTTTGGAACGTCCACCTGTGCAATAACTGAGTGCCAAACTTTTCCGGAAGACGGGACAGGAGGTTTTGGTTCCTCGTTCTTCAGGGTGCTGACAACTCTGACAGATTTGGACAGTGGTAGCCGATTTCGACCAAACACAATCAACGTACTTGTGCCATGTCCCGGCAGGTGAACGCATTGCGTGTCAATCACATGTGATAATTCCACATCCGGGAAGAAATCTTCGATCAACTTCTTGCCAAACTCACGCTTCATAAAGCTGCTGGCCGTAATTTGCCCGGTGAACCCAGCCGCATCGCCACTCCCTGATTTCTCGGTGCTCTCCGTGTCTCCATGGTGAATCCCCCCACGCACCGCCAGCCGAAAGACCCGCTCCATGAACGGCACGGCCAGCGAATACTTCATGTGACACGTCTTCGGATACAGCTTCCGATAGACCTGATTCGCCGCACGGTCCTTGGGCGTGATATAGGGTGGATTCGCGACGACGACGTGAAAGGTTCCTTCCCTTAAAATGCGGGAGAGAGTCTCGGCGTCTTCGGTGTGGAAATAGTGCGACTCGTCCGTCCAGTCGCCTAACGTCTGTTGTCGCTGCCGACCGTGATATAGCGAATCGCCGCACGCCAGATTCATGTGAAACGCGGGAGCATCCACCAGCCGACGCACATCGCCCCCCCAGCTGCCGTCCCGAGGCCCTGGCG
The DNA here is from genome assembly GCA_027294925.1 of bacterium. The sequence continues at coordinate 18,449 of JAPULM010000063.1, read as the reverse complement.
AGGGGAAACCCCTAAAACGCTACCATAACCCATCTTGACCTGCATGTCTAGACCGCGCATTGCCGCGCTGCGAGCCGCTTTGGCAAGGCCGCCACTGTCGCCTGCAAGAGATGGCCGCCAGCGGGGGTACGAGGATGCCCCAGGGGCGTTTCAGGATTGCGCTCCGGAGGGGCCCAGCGATAAAATGGCTTTTATTTGGCCTATCCTCCAATGGTGTGATCTTTATCGCTATGAGATGGAACGCAATCCACGCAATCCACGCAATCCAAGTGCTGCTGGCCGGGCGGACTTGTTGCAAACAGCGGTTGATCTCTTAAAATGATATGGATAAGACATTCATGCAAGTTGTTGATGTAAAAGCACAAAAGATCACGATGACCTTACGGGTCAGCAATGCGTGTTCTAATCCACTACCATGCGACCTTGAGCCCTGGGCAGAATCGTATACAATAGCCCCGGAAGACACGGTTGAGATTACGGCCCACGGCCCAGGTGGAGACACCTTGGAACTAGTTGTGGCTGACGACCGAATCACCGTGTATGGATGGGCAGGCTCAATCGTCACACTGCGACGCGCCGGCACTACCTTAGAGCCCGATGTTCCCGAAGACCCACCGAGCCCAGACATATTAGATCTATCGGATGCCCGTGAAGTCACACCAAACTCCGCTCCTGTCTATGATTCCATCGAGTAAATCCGGAAAATAATGCCCGTACCGGAACCTTAGAAGCAACCCCAACCCTGTTAAGGTGCGGGCGGCTTTGCCTGCCAATTCTTTAGGGCGAAATTCGTAGACTTCCCGAAGCTTTTCCGACATCTTGAGACGCACACGATTGGCCAGGCCAAGCAGGATTGTGGCCAGACCAGCTGTGCTTATCAAAAATGGGAACGCACCCCAATTATGCCACCCACTAACTTACAAGACATGGCCACGGCGTCGTGAAATATGACCGAACGCAAGGCAGGAAACACCTGTAGGAAGAAGATAGACGGTCAACAGGGCGCCACCACAAAGTTTGGCGCCCCTACGTCGACAACCGGCTTCGAGAAACACAAATCCGGATGGCGCCCCAGCACACCGCCGAACAGCAGTTCCATAAAGGCCACCGGGTGTTTGATGCCGCGCACCGTGAAAGGCCACTGGTACATTCAAACGCTCACATTCCGCCCAGATCGGTTCGTAGATGGGATTGTCCAGACGCACATCAGCGCGACTGCTGTGGATAAGAAAAATAGTGCCACTTTTCGCTTCACCTTCCCGGCCGCACCCCCCAGAAGATCAAAGTCGTTGCGCGCACGCCATGATGGGTAGTGTCCTGTGGAGACTTCCCTTATAATGCTATAGTGATGTCTTGTCTGCAAGACGATAGAGGTCGGGAAATACTACCCTTTGGAATGACGCCCTACCAGCATGGCCACACCGATACCCGATATACCGGAAACCATAGGGGAAGAACTACAGGCGCAGCTCGCTACTTGGCCCAATGCAGCCCAAGAGCCTCAGGACATTATCGAACAACGCCAGACAACACGGCAGGCGGCTTATCAACTGATGGATGGCATCAACCACTTTGTGGTGGGCCTGCCGCATATCGTACGGCGTGTCGTGATGGGACTCTTTGCCGATGGGCAGATTAAACCGGGCAAGACCGTCTGCGGTCATATTCTACTCGAAGCGGTCCCCGGCACCGCCAAAACCCTCCTATCGGAAACCCTTGCCGCCCTTCTGCAGGCGCCCTTCTCGCGCATCCAGATGGACGCCGACAAACGGCCCAATGATATCCTTGGCTACTACGATACCGATCCCACCACCAACACCCTGGTGTTTCAGAAAGGGCCTATCTTTGCCAATATCGTGCTAATCGATGAAATCAACCGCGCCCGCCCCGAGGTCAAAGGCGCCCTCTTGCAAGCCATGGCGGAGCGCGAGGTGAGCATTGACACCACGACCTATCAGCTTGAGGAGCCGTTTCTGGTTCTAGCCAATCAAAACCCGATCGAGCAGGAAGGCACCTATCCCTTAATTGAGGCAGAGCTGGACCGTTTCATTGCCAAGATTCGCATTGATTATATCCCGCGCCAGCAAGAAGTTGACATGCTGCAACGCGTCGGCCACTACTCGGCAACTTCGCGCCAATCGATGGCCTGTCTGAATGCCGCGCAGGTCGTCGCCATGCGAGACTTTATCCGGCAACACACCTATATTGATCCGGCAGTTATCGGCTATGCCGTTGATCTGGTCCGCGCCACACGTCCGGAAACACCGCTACACGCCGCCTGCCTTGCTGACCTGACGGTCGATGGACGTTCTGTGGTGCAAATCGGCGCCTCGCCCCGCGCCTCATTATTTTTGATGAACTACGCAAAAGTAGAGGCATTCCTGGGCACCTCACCGCAGCAGGCAGGCCGCGCCCATGTGATGCCGACCGACATTGCGACAGTCGCCTATGATGTGCTTAACCATCGGCTCATTTTGCACGAGGTGCTGGTTCATACCCTACTCGGCAAACGGCCGATACCGTACCTTAACGCAGCGCTGCGCTTTGCAGGCGATCGTATTCTCCATCACCGCGACGAACTCCTACAACAAATTCTGCGCCGTATTTTACGAGGAGTCCGCCTGCCATGACCTTCGATGAATGGCTGGCAAACTGCGCAACCACCCTGGCGCTGCACACCACTACCAAGCTTCGCCAGGCCCGGCCGGGCAACCACCGCAGCCCCTACACGGGCAATGGCTTTCGGCTCCGTCAGCACGAGACCTACCGCCTAGGCGACGAGCGGCGCTTCATTGACTGGAAGGCTAGCCGCAAAGAGCAAACGCTCCTCATGCAACGCTTCGAAGCAGAAACCCAACTACAGCTCATCGTCTTGTGCGACGTCAGCGCCTCGATGTTGTTTGGACAGCATCTCTCCAAGTACCAAATTGCGCTCGATTGCACCGGCCTGCTGGCGCTCGCGACCTTGCGTCAAGCCGATGCCTTTGGCTTAATCGCCTTTGCCGACGAAACGATTGTTTATCATCCGCCCAAGCAACGGCGCGATGCCGTACTGCGTTGCCTGGACACCCTTTGGCACTATACGCCGTCGGCACCAGCGTCAAACCCAACGACAAATTTAGCCTCCGTTCTGCGTTACATACCCGTTAGCCGGCCTGCGCTGCTGTGCGTGATGTCCGATTTTCGCATGCCGGACTGGCGCCAGACGCTCGACCACCTCAGCGCTTCGCACGATACCTTCGCGGTCTTAATTGAAGATGACAGCGAGATATCTCTGCCAGCTGTGGGACGCGTCGTTGTACGTGATTTTGAAAGTGGTCGATTGGTGGAATTGGATACCGCATCACGCACCTTCCGGCGCGCCTACCATGAGCGCATGTTAGAAGAGCGTGCAGGCCGTGAACAAGCCCTGCAACGGGCATGTGGTCCGCAGTATATGATCGCTAGCGCCAGCACGGACTATCAGAGCGATTTGTTACGTCTGTTTCTTGCTCGTACGGCACATGTGTGGGTCTGACAGACCGAATAGACTGAGGGAAAACATGTGTTTAAGTGTCTGAAACATTACAAAATCTCCCTCGTCCCCTCTGCCGGAGAGGAAGAAATTTGTGTACGAAAGGGAGGCGGTTGGCTACTGATCGGCCTACTACTTTGTATCGTCCTCAGTCCCCTGTCCTCAGCCCTATCGGCCCCCGCCTACTATACGCTATCAGACTTCCAATTCTACGTGCACAACGCTGACGGAAGCAAACAGCGCAAGGAGCTGTTGTCACAGTTGTCACGACGGCAGATTTTGGTTGGCATTATCGCCTCTGATGCAGCTGAACGCGACCGCAAGCGCCTTGCACTCCAGTCGTTTCTACAACAGCCAACGGTTGCAGACCTGACCTGGAAGGACTACCAACTCGGACCGCACGGCAACTATTTCGCCACCTACATCATCTCAACGGCGGACGATTTGAGCCTGGCTGGGACGGCCATACGACTCAATACCATGCAAGAATTGGCAGTGGTCGACTATGCGCTACCCATCTTGCAGCTGAGTCAGGGGCCGGCAGCGCCTTTTATCGAATTTAGCACCGTGTTCTTACAGACGGTCCAGAGCCAGCGCATTGCCGGCTTTTTAAGACGCCAGCCGGTAACGATACAGTCACTACAGGATGCCACCTACACCCTGCGCTTGCGGACGCAAAGCACGACCAACATCCTGGCCGTCATGCGTGCTTTTGAAGAGGCCACCCATCTGGTCAAAACAGTCCAGCCTATCTGGCTAGATATTGACACCACACCGCCTGTCGCACTATCGACAGCAGCGCCTATCAAATCGTCTCAGACAACACCACCCGTCACTCCCGACACAACACCACCCGTCACCCCTAACACAACGCCGCCAGCGATTACGGCCCGAGTCAAGCTGGATACGGGCTGGGATTTTCCACTGGTCAACGTTCGCGAACCCGTCACCTACCATCTACAGCTTGAATACAGCCGGCAAATTCGCGTTCTGCCCGAGAGCACTGCGCTGCCAGCGCTACGCCGCGCCCTCACCCAGTCCACCGGTCTGCCGTCAGAATTGATTTACATCACTGAAGTCAAGCGGGAAACGACGCAAGCGGCTGAAGGTCGCCAGCGCGATCAGATCAACTACCTGCTGCGGGTGTCTATACCCGGCACCTACTGGATTCCAAGTCTACCGATTACCTATAGCCTTGACCAATCCCGGCGCCAAACGCAGCAAATTGAAAGCCTGCCGCAAGAGGGATACCTACTCACGGTCAACGCCCACCTGCCGCTGCGCACCGATGTGCTGCCGGGTGATATTCTCCCCGCGCCGCGTCGTTCCCAACCCCATCAGCCCTGGCTACGGCCACTGGCGCTGGGAACGCTGGGTAGCGGTTTGTTCATTTTTGTCGCCGGCCTTTTGCTGCGTCCCTGGCGGCGGCCACCCTCGGTGTCGAGTAAAGCCCGATCGCCGCGCCAATTACGGCAAGCCTATCAAACGGAATGGCAACGCCTGCACAACGCCATCCCCCTAGACACCAGCCGGTCCTCTGACCATGTGCGTGGCTGGCTACGCGACTACGCCGCCGTCCTACGCCGTCTGTTAGGCGAACGGCTATATGGTGACCACACCACCTTTGCGGGTGGTGCCGGCATCTCTACCGATATGATCATCGCCCATTTACCAAACGTCACACCGGATCAGACCTGCTTGCTCGAGCCTGCCCTACAGCTACTAGAGGAACTCGATGCTCGAGCCTCCGCTCCGACGGCCGTTTTACCTCTAGTGGATCAGCAGCGGATCAGTACAGCGGCTCAGCAAGTTATTTTGTCCTTGACAGACCCGGAGGCAGCCCGTGTCCTTCGCCCATCCGATCGCCTTTAGTTTGCTTATTCTGTTACTAGTGCGAGCACTGCCACGCCGTCAGCAGCGGCATTATTTGGCCTTCAATGTGTCCAGCGTGGCAGGCCTGCCACGCACGCCGTGCTATCGTAGCCTCCCGAGCATTTTGATTAGCGCCTTGTTGATTCTGCTTATTGCGCTTACGGCCGAACCGACTGGCGGCACTGACGAGTTGTATACCGTACAAGAAACGCGCAAAATTCTGCTGTTGATCGATACCTCTTCAAGTATGGAGGGTAAACCGATCCAGGTCGCCAAATCCGTGGCAGAATCGTTCATCCGGCAACGCCCGGATAGCGACAGTATGGGTGTGGTGCTGTTTAGCGACGTGGCTTCGGGGGGTATTCTAACTCGCAATCATGGTGGCTTAATCAAAGAACTTCGCATGCAGGAGGGCATCAGTATCAGCGGCACACAACTCGGTGTCGGTCTGTTCAAATGTCTCGCCAGTTTCATTGAAGACGAGGTCGAAACGGTTCTGTGGCAAAACCGTTCGCTGCCGGAAACGCAGCGTCAGCAGCGTTTTCAATACGCCCTGGACGAAATTAGCCGCCTCGGACGCCATCTGCTGCAAAAGAACAAAGGTGAATTCGTCTTGCACCTACCCGAGGTTGCGGACCAACGCCAACTGGGAAAAGGTAAAGTCATCATTATCTTGAGTGACGCCCGCGTACGCCTGGAACGCACGACAGATGAAATCATCAACCATATGCAGGTGCTGCGGTTGTTCGAAAATCTGGGTTTTAAACGTCTCTACTTCATCAGTGTCGACACCTTGCCGAGCCATCTACAGCCCTTCTTCCAGCGCCATCCCACCTGGCGTTTCTTCCATATTCGCAGGGTGACAGAGCGCCGACAATTGGCTCAGGCCTATGGCGAAATTGACCGTCTCGAAACCACCCCCAGCCGCCTAGAAGTACGTACGGTGCCGCACCCCCTGTATCGTTACGCCTTACCCGCGCTACTCCTATTGCCGGTGGCGCTGACCCTACGATTGTTTGTACCATTTCGGAGCTTGTTATGAATCCGTCCGCCCTCATACACTGGCGCCGCACCTTGCTCTGGCTGGGTACGCTTCTACTGTTGAGCGGTGTTTTGCTTTACGGCCTGGAACAGACGCGTCAAGCCTATGCGACTCGACTCCAGCAAGCTGACGCAGCCTACCAAAACCAACACTACCCTGACGCAATCATCGCCTATCAAAGCGCTCTGGAACAGGCCCAGAGGCCCGCTATACAGATCGGAGCACGACTGTTGGGACACCTGGTCAGCCCAGCCCATCTAACGCTACAAATCGCCAACTGTCGCTATCGCATTGCAGAAGCCGAGTTACGCCATTACCAACAGGCGTCACGTGACCCACGTGTCACGCCACGCCCTTCGCTGGTAAAGGTGCAGCGCTTGTTAACCGAAGCCGGCCAGGCTTATGACGACATTGCGCCAACCGAGCCGCGCATCTATCAGGCTGCTCAAGTCAATGGGGCGCGGGCGCAAACCTGGCAACTCATCCTCGCCGCTGTCGATGAACAGACCAGCGGACGCCGCACCTTAAGGCAACTGGCGGCACAGGCCATCCGGCAAACAGCAGCTGCGGTAGATTATAGCCATGCCCAACAGGCGCAAATCAGTCGTCAGGCACGCATGAGCGCCATGCTCCTTCTTGAACTACTTACCACTTTTAGTCAGAAACGCCCTGCACCCCTGCCACCGCGCGCCTTAAATAGGCATATGCAGCAACCGCTGGGCGACCTTCTATTGCAAGATAGGCCGGAACTTTCCAAGCGCGAACGTCAACGCTTCCAACAATTTTTCTTTGCCTTGCCCATTGAAGCCAAAAACCCCTGGCCGGCATCCCGGCAAGGCGGAGCTGGCGGCGGGCAACAGCCCGCCGTGCACTAAGGGACGTATCCGTTATGGCGTTCTTACCTACCGTGCAATGGGAACATCCGGGCACCCTCTGGGGCCTAGCCCTCCTAGCGCTACTGGCCTCTCTGCTCGCCTATGAATGGCTCCTGAAACGCCGTCTCTTACAACGCTGGAGTCAGGTACCAGCGGTGCTCAGCCATAGTATGCTGCCCAGCTTCCGCACCGAGTTGCAAGGTGCCTTTTGCCTGCTGGGAGGTTTTGCCCTAGCCGTGCTCGGCTTTGCCTCCCCCATACTATCCACCGTCAGTCTGGAACCCGCCTGGGAACGTGTTGCGATTGGCTTAATCGTTGATGTCTCGCCGAGTATGCGAGCCCCAGCCGATCCACAAATCCCCACCGGCCCGAGCCGCCTCGACATTCTAAAACAAGCCGTGCAAGATCTGTTTGAACAGTTGCCAAGCGGGGTAAGAGTGGGAATCATTGCGTTTGCCGGCGTATCAGTCCCGGTCGTCTCTGAGCCCTCGGCTGATCACCAAGCGATCATCGCAAAGATACGACGTCTGGATTCGACCTTCATCATTAATCCCGGCACCAATCTCGCCGCCGCAGTGCAGCAAGGACTAGCCCTATTCGTTGATACCGCGTTAGATGCACAGCCCGACGTGGTGTCTCTTATCTTGCTTAGCGATGGCGATACAAGCATCACCCCAGCCTTACAAAATGCACTGAAGCGAACCCCTATACCTATTTTCACGCTGGGCATTGGGTCGTCCCGGCCGGCACCCATTCCGGCTCCGCAACGCATTGACGGATTTCTCACCAATCAGGCAGGACAGGTATTGACCACCGTTGTAAACGCGTCGGTGCTGCGCTTCATCGCCGAGCAAACCGGTGGCCTGTATTATCCAGCCGCTCAGCGAGCAGACCTCAGCCATCGGCTACAGCAGCTGGTCGACGGCTATGGCCAACGGGTCGCCCAACCCGTCCCACGACCGCGGTCGGCCCGCCGAGGTTTATTTTTTGCGGCTTTCTGCAGCATCCTACTATACCAATTTCAAACCAGGACCGGGCGCCTCAGACAAACGGCAAAACGAAGCAAGACTCTGCTATAATACCCCCGTGCAGATCGCTCGAGCTATTGTGCAGACACCCTCAGAACCAACTTGGTCAACATGCCTTCATCTCAACAGCAGCGGTCACCACAACGGCCAGAGCCCCAACCGCTCCGCCTCCCCAGCGCGCTTCTCCTTGCCTCAATCTCAGCCGTGCTGATTGCCGTCCCAACCCTTTGGGAAGTCCTATGGCCTTGCACCTGGATCGCGCTTCTTCCCCTTTTGCTGGCGCTACGTAATGCCTCCCTCGGACGTGCCTTTGTACTGGGCTGGTGGACTGAAACGCTCGCCATCTGGATCGGCTTCCACTGGTTGATCGGCACCATGGTGCACTTTGGCTTTATCCCATTGCCTCTAAGCCTGTTGTTCCTGGCGATTATGGGTGTTGGCAACGGCATCCGGTTGGGTCTCTTCGCGGCCTGGCTACGCCTCACCACAGGCCAGCCTACCTGGTGGTCTCGCCTATGGCTACCAGCCTGCACCTATGTTGCGGTGGATTATCTGTTTCCGCGTGTCTTCCCTTGGTATCTGGGATTCACCCAATTCCCTGTCAAACCGATCATTCAGATAGCTGATCTAACCGGCATCCACGGCATCACATTTTTGCTGCTCCTTACCAGTACGGTCGGCAGCATGTTTTTCCCTCATCCAAGCCAACCGTCCCCAACGACTCGCCGCGCCATGGCGGCTGTGGTTGCCGCCCTGCTCTTGCTCAGCCTTGGGTATGCCGCCTGGCGTATGCCGCAGATTACCCGAGCCATGCAACAAGCAACGTCGTTGCGCCTTGCCCTCATTCAGCCCAATATCGGTATTGATGAAAAAGACAACCGCAGCAGCAACCGTGAACATCTACACACCCAAATCGACATGAGCCGTACAACGCTGGCCGAGCAACCCGATCTGATCATCTGGCCGGAATCCATGTATCCCTATGCCCTGCCGACCCAGACGCAACATCTCGCCCTGCCGACCATCCAACAGACCCACTCGGCACACTGGCTGATTGGCGCCTTGACCTATACACATGATCAGGCGAACCAACGCCATATCTTCAACTCTGCTCTGCTTGTCGCCCCGGACAGACGGATTATCGCACGCTATGACAAGCAAGTGTTACTCGCTTTTGGCGAGTATATCCCGCTGCAACGCTATCTACCGTTTTTACGCCATATTTCTCCGACCATCGGCAACCTAACGCCAGGCACAGGCAGTCTGCTTACCCTGCCCAACGGCGTCAGCATCGGCAGCCTCATTTGCTACGAGGATATTTTGCCTCGCCTGGCACGGCGGGCGATCCGCCAGGGTGCGCAACTGCTCGTCAATTTGACCAATGACGCCTGGTTTGGGCAAACGCGCGCACCTTATCAGCATCGCACCTTAGCGGCCTTTCGTGCTGTCGAACATCGCGTCTATTTGGTGCGCGTCACCAATACCGGTCTAACCTCCATTATCGATCCGCTGGGACACGAGCAAGGCGCACTACCCATTTACCAGCGTCGAACGCGAATACATAATGTGCAACCCTTGCGACTGGGTACACTTTATACACGTTTCGGCGATTGGTTTGCCCAACTCTGCAGCAGCGCGGCAATATTGCTGCCGTTGTTGCAGTGGCGGCGTAAGAACGGTGGGCTGAGGAGGAAGGGGAAAAGAGTAGAGGCGGTTAGAAAAAGGTAGAAAAGGAAGCGAAACGGCAGGAACAGGCACAGCAGATTTGCAGGCGCCTGCACCTGCCATTACCGAAATCAAACAGACTGCCATCCAAGCTACCAGGACGGGAATCTGCTTAGCCGGCCGGAACGCCGGAGCCATCGAACCCTGCCTGGCTCCAGCGCTTTATTCTGGCCGTAGTTCGTTAATTTTCGCACGGGCGCCGTCTTTATCATTAAACCATAGATAATTTGCCTCGGTGTAACCCTTCCACTCATCGGGGACATCTTCTTCCACAAAGATGGCCTCAACCGGGCACTCCGGTTCGCAGGCGCCACAATCGATGCACTCATCCGGATCAATATACAACATCCGATCAGTGCCCTCATCAAAATGGATGCAATCAACGGGACACACGTCAACACACGCTTGATCCAGTACGTCAACGCATGGTTCAGCGATTATGTAGGTCATAAATTCTTCCTCCTTATCTGAGAAATCTCGACTACACACGGCTGTCCTGACGGCACGGCAATATAAGCAGCCTGAGCACTAAGCCGCCTAAAGATACCCCACCAGGATGGATTCTGGCAAGCAGTTAAATGCATCATTTAACGTTTTTTTCACTCCGCGCCATAAATAACGCCCTCGCCGCCCTTTGCGGGAGAGGACTTCGGAAAACGGAATGACCCTGTATGTCCCGAACCTTGAGTGGACAGAGCAGGTAACATGCTTTAGAATGCTGCATGATCGTTTGCTTTATGAGATGGATAAAATCGCTGCGTTAGCAGTGTCAATTAGCGGGACATGTTCCTACGCGATATTCGGTCTTAGCTTGATCCTGAAACCTCTCATTCCGGAGAAAACGAATGGAGTACAAAGTCATTTCCGCCGACAGTCATGTCGATCTCATCTGGCTACCGCCTGATCTGTTCACATCGAACGCCAGCGCCGCGATGAAAGACCGTATGCCTTACGTCACGGACAGCGATGACGGACCGATCTGGGTCAGTAAGAAAGGCAGTTACTTCGGCTTGCAAAACGGCATGGGCTCCGGTGGCCGTCCTTACATTCCCGGGCAAATTCACCGCTCGGACCGCATGGCGGCAGAAGGCCTGTATGAGGACGGCAAAAAAGGCATCCGCCGCCTCAGCGACCCGGAGTTACGCCTCAAGGACCAAGACCGAGACGGCGTACAGGCCGAAGTACTGTATGGCGTTTTGGGCGCCGGTAGCCGCCTGCAAGACCCGGAAGCAGCCATCGAGGTTTGCCGCATCTACAATGAATGGCTACGAGACTTTACCAAGTACAGCCCCGATCGGCTGCTAGGCTTAGCCTCCCTACCGGCTGGCGACGTCGACGCCGCCGTGGCGCAGACACGCCGTGCCGGCAACCTCGGACTCAAAGGGCTGGAGTTCGCCACCACACACGAGATGGTGCCGCTGTGGGACCCCTACTGGGAACCGCTGTGGGCCGCCGTCAACGACGTGGAATTGCCGATTCATTTCCACACCACTGGCTCCAAGCGCGGACCACTACCGGAGAACTTACCCTTGCGCGCCCAACGTGCGGCAGCGGCTGTACGCATCACTGGCTTCCAGCTCTTCACCGCCAACTTTCTCATGGGTGTTGTCTACGGTGGCGTATTGGAGCGCTATCCGCAAGTCCGCGTGGTGCTGGGCGAAAGCGGCATTGGCTGGATTCCTTACATCCTGGATCGGATGGATTATGAGTGGGACGATCAGTTCAAGAACGATCTCGATCTTACCATGAAGCCGAGTGACTACTGGTATCGTCAATGCAAAGCGACCTTCCAATATGATGAAATCGGCATCATGTTGTTAGACAAGTTAGGTGAGGATTGCATCATGTGGGGTAATGACTTTCCCCACCCGGACGGTGTCTGGCCGGATTCGCTGGAATATATCGACAAGCAATTCGACAACTTGCCTGAAGCGGTGCGCAATAAAATCATCTGCGAAAACGCCAGGGACTTTTACGGCCTATAGCCGCACCTGAAATCGCCTGCAGACAAATCCTGGTTTCTTCCCTGCACAGGGGAGGAAATCAGGATAGGATAAACCCCTGGTTAGAACCAAACTCAGCTATGAGGCGTCAACCATGCATCCGGATCTCGTCGTCGGCCGTCAGTTCCCCGATCTCGAATTACCTGACCACCGCCATCAGCCGGTGCAGCTATCCGAGCTGGCGAATGGCTTTCCTCTCATTGTCAGTTTCTATCGCGGCTATTGGTGACCCAAATGTTCGCGCCAGGTTCGGCGCCTCACCTTATTGCAAGACGAACTCAACGTCAATTATTGCAAACTGGCCGTTATTAGCACCGACCCACCGGATATCAGCGCCGCCTTCCGCACCGGTCTCGGCGCCACCTTCACCTTTTTAAGTGATCACCAGCGCCGGGCCATCACTCAGCTCGACATGGCTGAAGTCACGCCACCCGACTTCAAACACGGCCTGTTGGCTCTGCCGTACACCTTTTCATTAGGTCCCGATTTGACCATCCATAACATCTACGATGGCTGGTGGTACGTAGGCCGCCCCAGCCTGGAAGAGCTGCGCCAGGACATGCGCGCCATCGTGCAAGCCTGCCGGGATGACATCGCCTACGACGGCCCGTCCCTCGGCCTCAAGGAGTGCTAACTAAACCACCAAGGGCGTATCATCGCGATTCGTCCACTCGCCCATCGAGCCGTCATAATTACGGACGCGGTCGTACCCCAAAAGTTTCAAGACAAATAGTCCGTGCGCCGCACGGATGCCACCTTGTCAATAAATGATCACCTCTTTGTCAGGCGTAACGCCGGCAGTCTCCAACATAGCCCGTAATTCATCGGCAGGCTTAATGGTTTTATGTTTGTCGTCGGTGACAAAATTGAGCCACTCCAGATGCACCGCGCCCGGGATCCGCCCAGCCCGTTTGTTGCCGCGATTGTTGCTCCCCTCCCATTCGCCATCAGAGCGGACATCAAGGAAAACCACATCGTCGTTGCCCACCTGTGACTGCCCATAGTCCAGTGTGCATAGCACATCAGGATTGGCGCCTGGGGTAAACGTTGCAGGTTGCGGCTGGACGCTGTCGATACTGAGCGGGCGCCCCTCATCGAACCACTTTTTCCAACCGCCGTTGAGCACCTTGACATTGCTGTGACCATAGTAGTTGAGCACCCACCACAGGCGCGCCGCCCACAGGCAGCCATTGCTATCGTAGGTCACCACTAAATTATCGTCGCCGATCCCCATGCGCATCATCAATTCCTGCATGCTATCCGGTGGCGCCACCAACGGATACTGCCTGGGATCTGTTGTGTACGCCGCCTGCTTGATGTAGTGATGTACCGGAATACCAATCGCGTGCTGAATATGAGCACGACGATAAATATCAATCGGATCACAGTCTACAATACGGATATTGGGATCGTCCAAACGCGCTTCCAGCCAGTCCGTTTCCACCAGTAGATCAGGCTGGACATAACCTTGTGTGGTCATCAGATTACCTCCACGACTTCAACGTTAAGGTGAATATTTGGTACGCAGTCCTAGGCATACACAACACCGGATAACAAACTTGGGCGTCACAATCTAGAAAGCTGAACTGGCAGTAGCGGGGTAAAAATGGAGGGAGCCACAATCTCTAGCACCTCCACAATAATTTGATGCTGTGCTGGATTACTCAAGCACCCTGTACTTTGAAATGCAATACGCCCCGAGCTTGCCATCGCCGTTGCGAAACTCGATGATGTCACCGTACTGCTCCGAGAGATAGTAGGAGGGCTGGTCGGGGATATATCCCTGCATCTGCTGCCAGGCCTGAAAAGTCTCACAAGCGGTATCGAAGAGATCTCGGTCCATAAGCGTGCCCGGTTCTCGCGTCGGATTAAAGTCACGGACGATCATGTCGATACCGCGACGAATGAGTTCACTGACCGCAAGCCCACTGGCCTTGCTAATTTCGTTCAGTATCAGGTAGTGACTTTCGTCAATATTAACACTCATGCGTTTCATCATCGGCCTCCTTCAAGAGGAGCAACTCATTTTGCGACAAAACCCATTATTTACTGATGCCGCCGATGGTCAGACCGGCGGTCAACTGCTTTTGAATACACAGCACGATGAAAAAGACCGGAATCGTCACCAGTGTCGCCGCGGCCAGCATCTGGCCCATGCTGCCGGATTCCGGATCGGCGTATTTAAATACCGAGACCGGCGCTGTGTTTACATCAAATCCACCTAGCACTAGGGCCAGCTGAAAGTTATTCCATGAAAAGATGAAGCACAGGATGGCCGTGGCCACCATCCCTGGGGTGCTGAGTGGCAGCACCACACGTAGGAAGGCCTGGAAACGGCTGGCACCGTCGATCCAGGCGGATTCTTCCAATTCGCGTGGAATGTCTTCAATGTAACCTATCATGATCCATACCCCAAACGGGATGGTAATCACCAGATGGGAAAGGATCAGCCCGGTATAGGTGTTGAGCAATCCCAAATTCTTGTAGACGATCCAAAAGGGCACCAGCATGGTGATGTAAGGAATAATGCGAGTGAGCAAGATGGCCGTTGCCAGTTTCTGCAAGTTGAAGCGGGCCACCGTGTAGGCGGTGAGAACGCCGCAGGCCAGACCGATTAAGGTCGCGAACGAGGAGATAATCAGACTGTTAAAAATGTTCGGGAGAATATCGCTGTTCTCGAGCACATCGGTGAAGTTGACGAAAATCGGCTTGAAGAACCAGACGCCAGGCTCGAAGAAGAGGTAATCCGGCTTCAGCGAATTCCAGAACATATAAATGAAAATGAAGAAGAAGGGTCCGACCACAGCGAGCATTACCAACTGGGTAAAGATTGCCTCCAATACCTGGTAATAGCGCTTGGGGATACGCTTTTTCAGTGAGACCACTGCCGTCTCCTCAATTTGACCAGGACCAGCTGGACGAGCAGGATGGCGGTGAAAAACAGCGCTCCCTTAGCCGAGGAAACGCCCATATAGCCGTATTCAAAAGCGTTGAAGTAGATATTCATGTTCATCGTTTCGCTGGCATAACTTGGGCCGCCTTCGGTAATCGCCATGATGGTATCGAACTCCTTCATGGCGAAGATCGAGCGCAGAATTAATGCCACGACGATATGGCCCTTCATCAGCGGCAGGGTAATGTTGAGCAGCACCTGCCATTTCGAGGCACCGTCGATGCGCGCCGCCTCGAACGGATCGGCGGGCAGGGATTGTAGCCCGGCCAGCAGTAAGAGGGTCATAAAGGGGGTATGCTGCCAAATGCCGACGATAATCAGGGAGGGCACCACCCACTGCGGGCTGCTGATCCATTCAATGCCGGGTAGGCCCATACTGGTCAGCACGTAATTCAACAACCCGTAGGTATTGTTAAACAAAATCGCCCATACCAGGCTGATTGCCACCGACATAGAGATCATCGGCATCATCCAGACCGAGCGGTAAAACGCCTTACCGGCAAACTGGCGATTGAACAGCAAGGCGGTGGCCAGACCCAGGATCAATTGCCCCACCACCGTACAACTGGCGAAATAGAAGGTATTCACAATGCCATGCAGCCAGCGCTCTTCCGACCACATGTCGATATAATTGGTCAGGCCGACGAAGCGGGGACTCTGATTGGTGATCAGTTGCCAGTCGGTGAGGCTGGTCCACAGCACCAGCCCCACCGGGAAGGCGATCAACGCCAGCAGGAAACCTACCGTTGGCAGGTTGAATACAATGGCCAGGTTGAGGTCGAGCCAACGCAGTGCCCGGTCTTTCAGGGGGATGGGTCTAGCCGCCCGCTCAACCAGGGTGGTTGCGACTTTTTCAGTGATCATCAGCACGACCTCAGAAGCGTTTAGCCATCAGCTATAAAAACGCTCTTTTCGATTACCTGCCAAGACCAGCCAGGCCATCCGCCTGAATGGGAATCATCTGCTCGGCTGCCGGCATCAACTTCGCATCCTCGGGTAAGGCGCCACGAAATTTCATGCCCGTTTCCGTTTTCTCGATCAATCCATTCATGATCTTGGCCTGTTTATCGGCCTCGGCCTGGATGGCCGCCCGCGAACCGCCTCGCACCGCGACGTTCATTACCTCGCCGGCCGCGTCCCGCATCTGGCCAATAGCAATGGCCTGGGGTTTGGCGATAGCGATACCGTATTCGGCGGCAAGCTGGGCGGATTTCCCCCAGCCGGGGGTCGGCGGCTTGTAGGAGGGGTCTTCCCACACCGCACGCCGGCACATGGGCACCGCACTATTTTGTCCCAATTGCATGATATGCTTTTGGGTCATCCACATGATGTACATGTAGGCAATTTCTTTCTTCTTGGAATGACGCGGAATAGCCAGGGAGGTAGTGGGCAAGTTCGGATAGCTGCCGGCTGGGCCACGGGGCACGAGGATCGTCGTGGTCAAACCTTTGACCCGCGATCTGCGGGGATTTTCGAACAGGGCCATAAAGTAGTTCAACTCAGACAACATAGCCGTTTTACCGGCGGCGAAGAGGGCCCCATTGGCTACCGGACGATTGTTCAAGGCCGCCGGCGGCGAGTAGTCACGGATCAATCGGGCGTAATACTCGAAGGCATCAATCGATTGCTTCGAATTGATGTTGGATACCTTGTTGCCACTGGCGTCGCGCCTGAACCAGGAACCGCCATGATTCCACAGATAGGTGGCGAAGCTGGCGGTAATCAGGCGATCCCTGCCACGGGAAAGAAAGCCGTAGATTTCCGGCTTGCCATCGCCGTTTTCGTCGATCGTCAGCTTTTTGGCTGCTGCCTCCAGCTCTTCAAACGTGGTCGGCACCTTGACGTTGTATTTCTCGAACAGATCCTTGCGGATGTGCAACAATTGGGCCTGAGCGGACCACACAATGTTGTTGATCGGCTGCCCCGCGATGACTTTTTGCGTGTTCAGACAACCGCCCAACCAGTCACCCGGGAAGTCATGATTGGCTGGCGTTTGCTTGGCGTCGGCCAGATAAGGCTCGAGGTTTTCCAGGTGCCCCGCTGCAGTCAGCTTGCCGCCTCGGTTGTCCATCTGCAGCATAATCAAATCCAGTGTGTCATCCTTGCCGGCGAGCATAATGTCCTGCTTTTTCCGCATCTGGCCGGCTTGCAATACTTCCATGCGAATGGTCACGCCGGTTTCTTTCTTAAACCGCTTGGCCATCGGCCGGAACCAGGCATCGATATAGGCAGCGGTAAAAAAGATGGCGTTGATCGATTCGCCATCGAATCGCTTCCAGTCAACCTTGGCATTTGATAACGACGGGAAAGTGACGGCGAAGATAATAAAGACGATGGCTGCGATCGACAAGCGCTTTTTCATGGCTTCCTCCACAATGGTAGGCGCTAATAACTGACTTCCTAAGCGGATGCTGGAAGTCCACCTGGGCTTCGTAAGAACTGCGGCGCAGAGGCAGTATGGTCCTAAAGAATCTTGTCTGTCAAGGTCATTCTCAGACATACACGACCGGTTCTCCGGGGGCTGGCGTGTAGCCAAATGAGCCTCTAGCTTTGACCGCCTCTTGGCCGCCGTATGCAGCGACTTTTTCTGCCTGGTCACTTTTAGCCAGAGCGTCGACGGCTTCAGGATCAACGATGGCACGCAGGGCAGCTTCACACTCGGCCAGCACCTGCTGATGCGCCGAGCTGGTCGCTAAATCGTGTTCCTCGTTGGGATCTGTGGCCAGGTCGAACAACTGTGGGGGGTAGGCGACGTAGTGCACATATTTGTAAGGACCTTGGCGGATCATAAAACTAGCGGTGCGTGAGCCCGCCGCGTGGTATTCGCTCAGGATGGTGCGCTCAGGCACTTCACCCTGGGCCATGGCGAACAGCGAATGACCCGGCAAATCAGCATCATCGGGATGCGGCTGCGCCCCAACGCATTGCAGGATGCTCGGAAAACAATCTATCAGTGAGACCGGTGTTGTGCACCTCTGTCCCTGGGGAACGTCCGCTCCTGCCATAATCAGAGGAATGCCGGCGGATTCCTCATACATGGTGAACTTGCCCCAGAGGCCGCGATTGCCGAAGCTTTCCCCGTGGTCGCTGGTATAGATAACCCGGGTCGTTGCCGCCAGTCCCGTCTCTTCCAGGACGTGGAGTATGCGTCCGATATGGTGGTCCAGGCTGGAGCAGAGGGCAAAATACGCCGCCATAGCCTGGCGTAGCGTGGTCTCGTCAAACGGCTCGACAAAATTGAAGCATTGACGCAGATCTTGCATGGCAGGATGCATTGGCCATGACGCAGCATCATGTTGGATTGGCAAAGGGATCTGATCGAGGGGATAGAGGTTGAAAAATTCCGGCGGGGCGATCAAAGGAGGATGAGGGCACACCAATGAAACGAACAGCACCCAGGGCTTGTCACTATATCGAGGTGCCTCTGTCTGCAACCA
>JAPULM010000629.1 GCA_027294925.1 bacterium | reverse complement strand
TGGTCGGTGAAAGCGGTTCGGGTAAATCGGTTACCGCTCTGTCCATCCTACGTCTGATTCAAGACCCCCCCGGACGTATTATCGAAGGCGAGATTTTGTTCGAGGGTGAAAACTTGCTGGACTACTCCATTGATCGCATGTGCGAGGAAGTCCGTGGTGGTAAGATTGCCATGATCTTTCAAGACCCAATGACCTCGCTCAACCCGGTGATTCGAGTTGGCGCGCAGATTGCTGAGGCCATTAAAATTCACCAGCATGTGGGTTGGAAAGAGGCGCTGCAACGCGCCATCGCCATGATGAAGCGGGTTGGCATCCCTTCCGCCGAGACACGCGTCGTAGACTATCCGCATCAGTTTTCCGGCGGTATGAAGCAGCGCGTGATGATCTCCATGGGGCTGTCTTGCAACCCGCAACTGCTCATCGCTGACGAGCCCACCACCGCATTGGATGTGACCATTCAGGCGCAAATTCTGGAGGAAATGAAGCAGATTAAAGAAGACATGGGCGCTTCTATTCTGCTCATCACACATGACCTCGGCGTCATCGGCGAGATGGCGGATCGTGTCGCCGTAATGTATGCCGGCAACATTGTCGAATATACCGACGCCGATACGCTGTTTACGACGCCCAAACATCCCTACACGCAGGGCTTACTCAATTGTTTTCCCGAAGCCAGCGAACGTAAGTCCCAACTCGATCCCATCGAAGGCATTGTGCCGAACCTGATCACGCCACCTTCCGGATGCCGGTTTCACCCACGCTGTAAGCAAGCGATGCCCATTTGCTCTGAGCGTGAGCCACAACTACAGGAAATTGCGCCGGGTCACCAGGTAAGCTGTTTATTATATGAAGACGACGTGGCAGAAGCCCCTACAACAAGTTGAGTGGACGTATTATGACCAACCAGGTGCTGTTGCGGATCGAGGACTTATCGAAATACTTTCCGGTTACCCGAGGGGTCATTGTATCGAAAAAAATCGGCGACATTAAGGCCGTTGATCGCATCTCGTTTGACATCTATAAAGGTGAAACGCTAGGTCTCGTTGGTGAAAGTGGATGCGGGAAAACGACAACCGGTCGCGTCATTTTAAAACTCATCGAGCCAAGCCATGGTCGGATTGTTTATAACGATCAGGATATTACGGATCTGAATAAAAAAAACATGGCGCCGCTGCGTCGTGAGATGCAGATTATTTTTCAGGATCCCTATTCCAGTCTGAATCCTCGCCTCACGGTTGGGGCAGCCATTGGTGAGCCACTGGTCGCACACCGCATAGCGAATCGTGCCAAAGCCAAGGAGCAGGTGTTGGAGCTGCTGCGCGTGGTGGGCTTAGCGCCGTTTCATTACAATCGTTATCCGCACGAGTTTTCCGGTGGACAACGCCAGCGTATCGGTATTGCCCGTTCGCTGGTGATGAATCCCAAGTTCATTGTAGCCGATGAGCCGGTATCAGCGCTTGATGTCTCAATCCAGGCACAAATCATCAATTTGTTACAGCGCATCCAGGAAGAATTTCAACTCACCTTCCTGTTTATTTCCCACGACCTTGGCGTGGTGCGTCACCTGAGCAATCGGGTAGTGGTGATGTACCTCGGACGCTTAGCCGAGCTGGCGGACACGGAACAACTTTTTTCCGACCCCAAGCATCCGTACACTCAGGCGCTCCTCGCTGCCGTTCCGTCCCTCAAAGAACGTAAACGGAAACGCCGTCTTGTCTTGTCAGGCGATGTCCCAACACCATTTAATCCGCCCACTGGCTGCCGCTTTCATACCCGCTGTCCGATGGTGATGGACAAATGCCGTGAGGTTGAGCCCGTCTGGCAAGATACCGGTGACGGCCACTTCGTCGCCTGCCACTTATATGAGTAAATACCTGGACATGAATTTTTGTCCCCGCCCCCTCTGAAAGAGCCTTGCCCTTACCATGACCCTGGTGGTGCGGCAGGGGCCACAACCTACGCGATCTTTTCTCTTCATGCCGAATACTTGCTACTGCTTGAGCCGCGGATCCAGAGCATCACAAAGCCCATCGCCGAGCAGGTTAAATCCGAGCATAGTGAGAAAAATGCTCAGACCCGGGAACACGGTGATCCAGGGGTTTATTTCTAAGAAAGTGAGATTCTGCTTCAGGTCCCAGCCCCAACTGGCTGTGCCAAAGGTCTGCGTGACGATGACCTGGAGATAGAAGGGAAAAGCGAGGATGACATCCATGAATCACATGCTGCTCAGATCGAGTTTCCCACCACCCCTCCAGCATTCAAGAGGGAGGGGTGGTGGGAAACTCGACTGTCCGCTAAGCTTTATCCAGCCACGTGGTCTCCCAGTACACGTAGATCTGATTCATGAAGTGATAGCCCTTGACGTAGTCCCGATACGCCTGGAAGTATGGTGAACCGGTAACGTTGCACCACAGCATATCCTTGGCGAAGATACGTTGGATTTGGTGCGAGATCTCCCGCCGTTCGGTAGGCTCCACCGAGCGCCGCCACTTCATGATCAGGTCTACGATCTCAGGAGAATCCATCCCCATGTAGTTGCCCCTGGCTCCCTTAAAGAAGCTCACCAAACGCTGGTTGATGTCTACCAGGGCGCCGAAGTCCTCCATGGTCATCTCAAAGTCGTACTCCCGCAAGGACCGATTGAGCCAGGCCGGCTTGTCCATCATTACCAGCTTGACCTTGACGTTGATCTTCTCCATCTGGCTCTTTATCATGGTCGCCGCATCGGCAAAGAAGGGGGCGTCATTGTTGAGAAGTAGTTCGAACGCCAAAGGGTTGTTCTTGTCGTATCCCGCTTCCTTGAGGAGCGCCTTGGCCTTTTCAGGGTCATACGGGTACATTTCGGAGAGATCGAGGTGATCCTGCACCCCGTGCGGCAGGATACTGGTCAACGGGTTCGCCCGGCCCTGGAAGACGGTCTGGGCAATCTCCTTCCGATTCAGGCCAAAGCCCCCGACGGCCCGGCGCACCCGCACGTCGTCAAAGGGCGGCTTGCGCAGGTTCATCATGCAGATCAGAGGCATGCGCTCCGGCGCCGTCACCAGCGTCACCCCTTTGGCGCGTTGCATAATCGGCACGTGCTGGGCTTGGATGCGTTGCAGAAAATCGATCTGACCGGTGCGCAGTGCCGTCATGCCTGCGATGGGGTCTCTGATCACCTGGATATTAATGCGGTCCAGATACGGCAGTCCTGGCTTGAAATAGTTGGGGTTCTTTTTCAGGACAATGAGTTCGCCCGGCCGATAGTCGTTGACGTCATAAGTAAACGCGCCTGTGCCGACGGGATGGCGTAACCAGTCTTTACCATATTTTTTCACCGCTGTTGGTGAGCCGATGGGCACACCGCTGAAGTACCCTGAGAGAGGCGGCAGGAGGGCCGCCGGTTCCTGCATCGTGATCTTGAAGGTGTGTTTATCGACCGCTTGTGTGGACTCGAGTTGATTATAGTAGACATAGACCCAGGATTTCTTGCCCCGGGTAATCATGTCGTCAAAATTCCACTTTATGGCCGCGGCGTCACAATCGGTGCCATCGTGAAACTTGACGTTTTTATGCAGGTGGAAAATGTATTCTTTGCCGCCGCCGAGGATCTCCCAGGACTTGGCCAGATCGGGCACCACCTCGTAATCGGGGCCCAGGGTGATCAGACCACTGTGGATGTTGTTCGAGACCCAGCCGGTCTCATAACCCGATGGGCTCTGACGGTTCAACGTAAAGCTACCGCTACGGATGTCGGAAGCATAGGCTACCCGGAGCGTCCCGCCATATTTGGGGGTGCCTTCGTCGAGGTGACCCGCCAGTGCCATGCGCCACGGTATTGCCGAGAGGCCTGCCAGCGCTGTCGTTCCGGCTATAAATGATCTCCGTTTCATGGTTCTTTCTCCATCTTAAGGGTGATGATATACCACATTAGGCCTTCAGGCGCGGATCCAGCGCATCGCGCAGCCCGTCGCCGAGTAGATTGAAGGCCAGGACAGTAACCAGGATCGCCAAGCCAGGAAAGATCGTAATCCAGGGATTCAGTTCAATCAGTTGGAGGTTCTGCTTGAGGTCCCAACCCCAGGTTGGCGTTGGGGGCTGCGTTCCTAGTCCGAGAAAACTCAGCGACGCCTCAATGATGATGGCATTGCCGATATTGTATGCCGAGGTGACGATGAGCGGCGCCAGGCAGTTGGGTAGCACGTGGCGGCCGAGCACCCGCACCTGTGACAGTGCCAACGCTTTTACCGCCTCGATGTATTCATTCTCCTTCACCGAGAGTACACTGCCGCGCACGATGCGCGCCAGGATGGGAATGCGAACGATGGCGAGGGCCAGAACCACATTCATCGTGCTCGGCTCCAGGATCACCATGATCACGATGGCCAGGAGAAAGATGGGGAAGGCCAGTATCACATCCATGCAACGCATGATCAGATTATCGATGTGCCCCCCGTAGAAACCCGCCACTGTGCCCAACGGAATCCCAACGATGATGGCCAGCAGAATTGACACCACTCCGACGTACACCGACACGCGGCTACCGTGTATAACGCGGCTCAGTATGTCCCTACCCAGAAGATCGGTTCCCATGAGGTGTTGCAAGGTAGGTGGAGAGAGACTGTCTAGTGTCGTTTGGGTAGGGCTGTATGGTGCCACCACATCGGCGAAGGTTGCCAGCAGCAGCAGCAGGACGATGACGACCATGCCCACCACGGCTGTTTTGCTGCGCCGCAGACGCCGCAAGGTGATGACCCACATGCTTCTGGCCATTGCCGCGAGTTGGTCGGGTCCTCCGATCATTGTTGGCGAGGCAACGGCTGCAGTAACCTCGTTTCGCATGCTGCTCCTTTCCTCCTCAGTCCTCAACTCGCCGGTTGATCATACTTGATACGGGGATCGAGAAATGCGTACAGGATGTCCACCACCAGATTGGCCAGGACAAAGCCGAGCGCGAACAAGAGCACGAATGCCTGCACCTGCGGATAGTCGCGTTGGGAAATGGCACCAATGCCAAATGATCCCACACCAGGGATGGAAAAGACGGTTTCGACGACAATCGCCCCACCGATGAGAAAGCCGACCTGGATCCCCAGGACGGTTACGGTGGGAATTAAAGCGTTTTTCAGGGCGTGTTTTAACACCACCGACCGCTCCCGTACGCCCTTGGCCCGTGCTGTGGTCACATAGTCAAGTCGAATGACCTCCATCATACTGGCCCGAATCAGCCGGGTTAAGAGGGCCGCACGGGCCAGCCCCAGGGTCACGGCGGGCAAAATCATGTGTTTGAAATTGCCCCACACACTATCTGTCAGCGGCACATAGCCCACAGCGGGCAGAATGCCCAAGAACAAGGAGAAACAGAGGATCAACAGGATGCCCATAAAAAAATCGGGGACCGAAACCCCAATCGTCGCTGTGGTCATGGCGCTATAATCGTGCCAGGAATAGGGACGCAAAGCAGCGATGATGCCGGCGGGAATGGCGATCAGGAGCGCAAAGCCCATGGCCAGGACAATGAGCTCGAGGGTGATTGGGACGCGCCGAGCGAGATCGCTGAGGATGGGGCGATTAGCAATGATAGAGTTGCCCCAATCGCCGGTAACCAGCCGCCCTAACCAGAGCGTATACTGGATGTACAGGGGACGGTCAAGGCCGTATTGCTGACGCAGGTCGGCTTCCAACTCTTTGGTGGCATTTTCCCCCATCAGCAGGGAAACGGGGTCACCTGGGATAAGGCGCATCATCAGGAATACCAAGATGGTCACACCAAAGACGGTCGGGATCAAGGAGAGCAGACGGCGAAAAAGATACTCTTTCATGCGGATTGCACCCCGCCTTCTCTTCAGAGTCCTTGATGCAAATACTTGAAGACTATGTCAGAAGCAGCGATCACATGGAAGCAGAGAAAACTGTCAGTTAGTTAGAAGTCGCAGCAGGCAGGAACAAGCGCGTGTATCCGGGCAATCGTCATCCGTACGGGCGTATTATGCACTGTCCAAGGCTATTGTCAAGTCACCGGTGCTTTTCTTCGTATGACCTCATATGAGGACGACAGGTGAATGAGGAAAACGCGGTAGAGGCGCACGGCCATGCGCCTCTACCCTAGGCTATCCTAACGATCCAGCCAGACCGTTTCGAACTGAACCTTGAAATGGTCGCGGTATATGTAACCCTTGACGTCATTCTGTATGGCAACGGGCAACGGCGAACCGGTTAACGCGCCCCAGTACGCATTGTGCGCCACGTAGCGTTGCAGGTCATAGCCGATTTTCTTGCGCTTCACCGGGTCCATTTCCACACGAAACTGGGTAAACAGGTCATCAACCTTGGTGTCGGTGATGTTGGCGAGGCTCATCGGCGCTGTTGTCTCCATAAGGTAGCCGTTGTGCTCCACCGTCAACAGGGCCGCCAGGTCTTCCATGGCGAGGTCAAATTCCTGCTTGCCGCGCATCGTTAGCTTAATCTGCGTGACCTTTTCCACCACCTCCAGCTTGATGTTGACGCCGATTTTAGCCATCTGGCGCTGAAAAATGGTGCCGGTGTTGGCAAACATCGGCTTTTCGTTGTTCAGGATCAGGGTCAGCGACAGCGGATTGTCCGGACCATAGCCGGCTTCTTTGAGCAACGCCTTGGCCTTTTTCTGATCGTAGGGATACATCTCGCGCAGATCAATATGCCCTGGAGTGCCGGGAGGAACGAAGGACACCAGGGGTGTGGCGAGTCCGAGCACGGCATTTCTAGCAATTTCCTCACGGTCAATGCCATAGCCCAAAACAGCCTGCCGCACCCGGATGTCGGCGACTTTCGGATTGGGCTCGCCCTTGGCATTGGTCATACCAGGGAAAATAACAAAGGGCGTTACTTCCGCTCCAATAATGACCCGGCCGTCTTTATATTTCTTCAAGACGCCCACCTGTTCGACCGGTAACGGCACGACGACATCGACTTCTTTTTTGGTGAAGGCGAGCGATTTGACATTGGCGTCCTTCATCACCTTGAAGGTCACTTCGTCCAGATAGGGCAAGCCTTTTTTGAAGTAATTCTCATGGCGTACCAGCGTCACATGGCTGTTGGGTACCCATTCTTTGAACTTAAATGGCCCGGTGCCAACCGGGTCGCGCTTGTAGGCTTTGGCGCCCACTTTGTCGAGATGGGCTTTGGACAGCACCGCAAAGCCATTGCGATAACCGGCCAGGGCCATCAAGAAGGTGCCATAAGGCCGCTTCATATTGAAAACCACCGTCAACGGGTCGGGCGTCTGGATGTTATCAATTGCCGGGCCGAAAAAGGTCCGAATGCCGGCCTTGGTTTTAGGATCTAAAATACGCTCCATGCTAAACTTCACGCATGCGGCATCGCACTTGGTGCCGTCGTGGAAAAAGACGTTGTCGTGCCACCCCTGGAGCCGAAACGGCTGGTCGTATGTGATGAAGTGGATCTCGTGGCCGCGGGAGGCCAGGGCGATGCCCAGCTCGGTGGCCACGACGCCGCTGCCGCC
>JAPULM010000628.1 GCA_027294925.1 bacterium | reverse complement strand
CCGGCTTCGCCTACCGCTGCTACCACCTGGCCATGTCCTGCGCCGGCCTGTTCCAGAGTCTGACGCAATGCCTCGATTTCTGTATCTCGTCCAACAAACGTGGTGAGCCCACGAGCCACAGCAGCCTGTAAACGTCTACGGATGGTACTGGCACCTGTCAGTTCGAAGACCTCTACAGGTTCGGTCATGCCCTTGACTGGAACAGGGCCAAGGACATTAACCTGCACTAGCCCTTCAACCAGTCGGAGTGTCGAGGCGGTTAGCGTAATACTCCCTGGAGCCGCTAGTTGCTCCATGCGGGATGCCAGGTTGGTGGTTTGTCCGACAGCCGAGTAGTCCATGTGCAGGTCATTACCGATGGTTCGAACTACAACTTCACCGGAATTCAGTCCCACTCGGATGCGCATCGTAATCCCGTGCAAGCGACGAACTTCCTCAGCATACGGTTGCATGGCTGCCTGCATGGCTAGGGCCGTATAGCAAGAACGGGCAGCATGGTCTTCATGGGCAATGGGCGCTCCAAAGATCGACATAATGCCATCGCCCAGCACTTGATTTACCGTCCCTTCAAAGCGATGCACCGCATCCATCATGATGTGGATGGCGGGGTCGAGGAGCTGCTGGGCGGCCTCCGGGTCGAGGTCCCGGATCAACTCGGTCGAGTCTTTGATGTCGGCGAACATCACCGTCACTTGCTTGCGTTCCCCTTCTAGGACACTGCGCGAAGTGAGGATTTTCTCGACCAGGTGTTGGGGCGTGTATGACGCGGGTTCGCGTTCTATTTCTGTGGTAGGCTGCGTTTCCGGCAAGGTAGGCGTTGGCGTACTGAGCCGTGTACCGCAATGATCGCAGAACATGGCTCCAGGGCGCGCCTCAGTATCACACGAGGGACAACGTAGTAACAGTGGGCTACCACATGCATCACAAAACCTGGCAGCTTCACGGTTTTCATGCTGACACTGCGGACACTGCATGCGACCTCCCTTATGTGGACGGGTCTTCTGGTACCCACTGCGCATTGTAGCGTCGCCATGTCTGGCGCACAAGTTAAGATAGGCGCATTTATAAAAGAAGGCATTGGCGTAGCGCCATTATGACGCGAATGAAGTGACACGGCGGCGAAAATAGGCTATTTGGCAAACACGCATGGTTATTGGACTTCAGTCATCCTTATTGCCGCCACCCGTCTGGTTACTGGACTCGATCGTTTCTCTACCATTTTGTCATGCGACTTTACAGCATGGTTCCGGTTGCGTGATCACTGACTCCATCTGCGGTTTCAGTCGCCAGTGTCGTGGCATCCAAGGATGTTCGTTTCTCCTGTTCAGCCTTGCGGGCTATGTCCATGGCCAATAGGGCCGCAATGAGGCCACAGATTAGGCTCGCCCACCACGAGATGATATAGGTATGAGAAATGTCAAATAGGGCCCCCCCGAGATATCCGCCTAAGGCCATGCCGACCATGGCAAAGCAACTGACCCCGGCATACGCCGAACTGATGATATGCTTGGGAAAGACATCTCGGGCAATAATACCGTATTGCATCGTCACCCCGGCGTAGCCGAACCCCCAAAACACCGCGAACAGAAAGAATACGATCGCGTCGGCCGTGTTGATAAGCCAGAGCATAAAGACCGCTTGCAGGATGGTGGTCAGCATCAAGGTAAATCGAGACCCATGCTTATCGGCAAAGAAGCCCCAGTATAGCCGTCCGACAAACGACATCAACCCCATCGTCCCAAGGAGCCAGGCTGAGGTTAGCGCTGATATACCCGTGACGTTGGCAAAGGCCGCCACATGCACCAGAGGAATCGCATGGCAGATGCAGCAAAAAAAGTGGGTGAGCGACAGCAGCCAGAAGGACTCTGTACGCACAATTTCACCCCAGATTTCTCCAGTGTCCCTGGAGACGCGGGTTTGCCCAGGGACCTTAGATGGGGTCGTGACCTTCACGCCAGATGCTTCAGGCGGTGCGCCCAATGGTCGTAATCCCATTTCCTCTGGGGAATTACGTATGAACAGACAGACCAGCACGATCCCTATGGCCATCATCGCGCCGATGTCAAAAAAGGCCGTCTTCAAGCTATAGCTCACAATTAGGTAGCTCGCAAAGGGCGAAAACAGGAACCGCCCCATACCTTGGCCGGAGGTGATGGAACCCATCGCAATGCCACGCTTTTCGTGGAACCAGCGGTTTACCAAGATCACATAGCTGAGGTTGAACGTACTGCGTCCCATTGACGCCAGCAGGCCATAGAATAGATAAAATTGCCAGAGTTCACGAGTGGTTGCGGTTAGCATAATTCCAGCGGCATGAATCAGCCCTCCCCACAGGATGATTTTACGTATGCTGTAGCGATCGAGCAGGCCGCCAACGGCTAGGGTGCACAGGCCACCGAAGATCATCGAAATGGAATAAGCCAGCGATACGTTGCCGCGTGTCCAGCCAAAGGCGTCCACAAGCGGATTGAGGAATACCCCAAACGACATGGAGATACCAGCGTTGAGAACGACGATGACGAATATCGCGCCGATGACGATCCAACCATAGAAGATGCCACTGTGCTGCGGATCGTTACCATCATCACTCATCATCACGCTCCTCGATTATTGACTTCGGCGCAGGTGGACTGCTAGGCACGGATAACGTCACGTAGGTCTTCCGGGGCGAGTTGACCTGAAAGTTTGGTCGAGTCCGCTAAGTCGTAGAACATCACGGTGAGTTGGCGACGCTCGGCTGCGGGGGCAATACGGACGGGCTCAGGCGTGACTGCCGCCTGAGTGATCGGTAGGTCAGCCTGCCTCGCTGTTGCAGGAGCTGCGCAACCTGGTCGACCACCTCATAGAAGTCCATATCCGGTCCCTTCGCTGCATGGTGCAGTCTTACTCGCTGTCACTCATGTTAGCAGAACACGGCGTGGGACTCCATACGTTGGGGGGATTATGTTTGTTGATCAGGCTTCTTTGCTGTGAGATACTAACGCCCTGAAGGTAGTTGAACCGGAACGGATAATGTAAAGCAGCTATCCACACGGATGCATGTTCACGGTAGCCGGAAGGGCGTCAAGCGAAGGTCGGATTGCCAACATCACATCAGTTCATCCAGAAGGTCCTTTGCCTACCGCTTTCACTCATTCCATGGCACCATTTTCACGGCGTACGGGTCTGTTTCATTAAAGCCGCTTCAATGTAACCAGCCGTGCTCTCAGGCGTCGGCCGGTCCCAGAGGAATGGAACCGCTAGGTGGATACGAGCCGTCCTCGTCGTGAACTTCCTTGCCGGTCAGCGGCGGGTCGAAAACGCTGACGGCGTGAACGTCGGTGAGCTCCTTGACCTGATGTCGGTCTTTCGGTCCAACCAGATACATGCCGCCGGGGCCGACATTGTGCACCTCACCGGTGGCGTAATCTGTCACCTCCAACGTGCCGGCCAGCACCAGGTTCGCTTCCCAGTGGTTTTTGTACCAGAGGTCAGCTTCCCTGCCCGTTTTAAGTCGCACCGCTACAAAAGAGAAACCGAGATTGTCGTCAACGGTCAGATAATGGGTCAAGACGGCCGCTCCGTCTGCGACCGTGTGCTGCATCCCTGCTTTGCGAACATCCTCGATGGTTTTGACGAACATGCGTTCCTTACCCGGTGGTATATCACCCGTCGGTGGATACGCACCGTCTCCATCGTGGGTCTCTTCACCTTCAATCGGCGGGTTGAAGACGCTGATGATGCGCATGTCAGTGGGTTCATCACGAATGATGCGATGGCGGTCCTTAGGACCGACGCAGTAGAGCACACCGGGTTCGAGTGCCCAGCGTTCTCCGGTGGTTCGGTCCTCCAGGGTGGCTTTGCCCGCCCGTACATAGTTGGCCTCCCAGTGGTTTTTGTACCAGAGGTCCGATAGTCCGGCCTGACTTGCCCGTGCCTCGGACAAGCTAAACCCGAGTCTATCGGATTTGGTCAGCAGACGTACGGCGGTCGCTTTGCCGTGTGAGATAGAGATAACCCGGCCTTCGGCTTCCAATTGCTCCATGGTACGAATCAGCATTGTGGTCTCCTTTTGATGGGCTCGGTTCGGGTGGTGGAGATTCGGCTTGGGTAGGTTGAGATTCCTGTGTGACTTCCGGTTTCAGAGGCTGCGCAGAGGTGGAGGGTGGGTCTTGTGTTGCTTCAGTTTCACCGGTCCAGACTATTCCCTGGCCCGCCTCATCGACCACAGGATGCGAAAAAAGCAGTTCGGCTTTCAGGTCTTCGAGGGCTTCGTCATCGAGGTCAAACTGCCGCCTGAGGGTGCGGTAGGTCAAACGGCCTCGACGTTGCAACATGGCGACTGCTTGGTCAAGTATCTCTTCAAACGTCATGCCTTACCCTCCGACTCTTGCCTGAGCCTTCTTGGTTACTTGTAGCATCAGCGGGAAGGCAGTGCAAGGCGTTTTAGGTGTTGTGGCAGTGTTAGCGTCACTCCTTTATTTCGAGTGGGAGGTCCTGATAGTTATCGAGCGCTGTGTGTAAAAAGACCCTCAGTTCATCCATATCATACCCGCCTGCATCGGCACAGGTGCTCGGCGATACGTTACGGGTTGACCTGCATCGCAGCCAGAGTGCCAAATGCCTTGTGATTTAACCCTTCATAGGCTTCAAGATAGGCGCTGTACATCTCTTCATAGATATGGTGGTTTGTCATATTGGGTTCAATCTCGCTGGCCACATGGACCATGGCATCAACCCCTTCTTGGATCGAGTTGAAAACGCCCGCACCAACGCCGCCGAGAATCGCTGCGCCAAGCGCCGTTGACTCCCCGATCCGCATGATTTGTACCCTACGACCATAGACATCTGCTTGGATTTGATTCCACAGCGGCGAATGCGTGGCCCCGCCGCCAAGACGTAGCGTGTTGACCGTCATGCCGTTGTCATACCAGCCTGTCATCGTATCGTGCATCTCCAGGGTGACCCCTTCCATGACGGAGCGCGTCAACTCGGCACGACCATGCGCCATGGACATGCCAATGAACGCAGCACGTGCATGCGGATTCCAACGGGGGGTAGCCGCCGAACTCAGATAGGGGAGAAAAAGCACGCCCCGGCTGCCGGGTGGGGCCTGGGCCGCGAGATCATTCAAGGCGTTGAAGGCATTCCCACCTTGTTGCTTCTCGCGCTCCATTTCCAGAGTGCCGAACGTATCACGAAACCAACGATAGGAACTCGCCGCCGCCAGAGACACGCCTTCCACTTGCCAGAGGTCCGATACCGCATGGTGATTGGTCAGCAGGCCGCCAAGCCCCGTGATCGGCGTGTCCACCGCCAAAATGGTGAGTCCTGCGGTCCCGAGTGTCACCGTTGCCATGCCAGGCTCAATCGACCCCATACCCACGACGCCGCACGTTTGGTCAAATGCACCGACACAGATGGGCGTGTCGACCGCAAATCCGGTTTGTGCGGCGATGGCTGGCAAAATCGTCCCAACCTGAGTTCCAGGTGGGGTTGGCTGGCCAAACTGATCCCGCACAAGGTCAAATCGATCTAAAAGCTCATCACTCCAGCGGGCCTCACGGACATCCCAGACGCCATAAAACGACATGCTGGGAAGATCCGTGAAATAGCCTTCTGCTCCAAACACTTTCAGGATCAAATCCTGATGTTGGATAAACTTGTGAGTTTGTTCATAGAGTGCGGGCTCGTGCTGGCGCATCCAATGTATTTTGGTGATGATCCAGATCGGACTCAACGGTAGACCTGTTGTGCGGTAAAACGACTCAGCCGAGACCAGACGCAGGATGTCAGGCATATCGGGCTGGGATCGAATATCCTGCCAGGATATCACCGGGCGGATGAGCGTTCCCTGCTGATCGATAGGTATCGTCAAAGTCCCCTGGCTCGAGAACCCAATAGAGGCGATCTCCTCAGAAGCCACACCCGCTTGGTCGATGGCTTCCCGGCAAACCCGCATCGTCTGGGCCATCATGGTATGGTGATCTTGCTCGACCCATCCCGGCTGAAGGTAGGTCGCCTCATACTCTCGGTACGCGCCGCTGATCATGGAACCTTGGAGATCGAACAGCATACACCTCACGCCGGTTGTCCCGACATCGATTCCCGCTAGAAGTCTTGGCATCGCCTCTTTCCTTATCGCCTCTCGTCTGTCTCATAGGTCCGACCCCGCGACCCACTTATGAATTGACTATCTTAAGTAATGACTTGGCTTCCTGTAGGTCGGCAGTATCAAAACCCTCCGTGAACCAGCCGTAAACCCCTTCGAGTACGGAGCGCGCCTGGTCTGCCTTGTTCTGGCTTTGCCAGAGTCGGCTGAGACTTGTCGCAGCACGGAGCTCCAACGACTTAGCTCGTTGAGATTGGGCACAACTGAGCGCCTTAAGCAAATAGTCTTCAGCTTCAGCTTGGTGATCCAAAGAATGGCTGAGGAGCAAGTCACCCTCGAGACGGTTCAACTCAGCTTCGTCTCGTCGCTCCTCGATTTCTGTGGGTAAGGTCGCTGCCTCACGCAGTATCGCGAGCCCTTTCTCAGGCCGCCCGAACTTCCCATAGGCCTCGGCGAGGTAGGCTCGCATCCAGATCCTGACGCCCAACCCCTTGGCGCGTACCTCGTCAAGCGTCTGTTTCATCTGTGCTATGCCGGCTTCGACTTGTCCCCCTTCAGCTAGAGCCCAGCCTTGCAGGAGGAGGCCCCGAAGCCGCCAGTATGTATAACCATGTTCGGCAGCCAGCGTCAGCAGGGGTTCCGTATGATCCAAGGTCGCCTGCCATTCCCGACGAAAGCGGCGGATAAACGCCGCGTAGTATAGCGCAGCAGCACGGGTGAAGGGATGGTCAAGTTGCTCCGCCAGACGCAGAGCCTCTTGACTCTTGTGTAGAGCCTGATTCGGATGGCCAAGGCACCACAAGCAGAAGGCCGTGAGGCAGTAGCAGCCAACACTGGAATCGTAGCCCGTCTGCTGACTAGGGGATCGGGGCTGCGCGGAGCGCGACAGCGCGATGGCTTGTTCCTCATGCGTCAAGGCACGTGCAAACTCGCCCAGGTATAGCAAGCTATGCCCAAGCGTTTCGTGTGCGACAATGAGTTTGCTTAGGTCAGAGTCATGTTCTGCCAGCTCCAGCAGCTGTTCAGCGAGTTCGCGAGACTTGTGTAACTTCCCCGAGACGTTATAGGATAAACACAAACTACAGAGGACCAAAAAAAGCGGTGAGGTCATGCCGACCTGTTGACACAGGACCCGCGCACGACTAAAAGCGGCTTCGACTTCCGGAGCGGCAGGCCCATTTGCCGCAACCCACTCTTGGCCCAGGGCAATCTGTAGGTCCAGTTCTCGTTGCGGGTGATCAGGTATCTGGGGTTGTCTCTCGAGCAACTCGAGACCTTTGCGATAGTGCGCAATGGCCTCCATACTTGCCGAGCGCTGCGAGGCTTGCTGTCCGGCTTCGTACCAATAATGGATGGCCTGCTCTGCAAGCCCGGCTGCCGTAAAATGATGCGCCAGCATTTCGGGTTGAGTCCTTGTGACCTCCGTCGGTTGAGCTTGCAAGGCGTAGGCAATCTGCTCATGAATCTGCTGCTGGGTACTGCGCAGCAGTGAGGCATACGCCACGTCCTGGACCAGCGCGTGCTTAAAGATGTATGTCGCTCGTGGCGGCCGTCCGCGCTGGTAGAGCAGCTCGGCCTCGACCAACTGCACCAGCCCGGCCTGCACGGTCTCGTCGTCCTGTGGCGCGATGGCCCGGAGCATCTCATAGGAAAATTCCCGCCCCAGCACCGCGCCGAGCTGGGCCACCTCTTTGGCCGTATTCATCTGATCCAGCCGGGCCATGAGCGAATCCTGCAAGGTGTCGGGAATCGCCACGGTGACGAGCGGCCCGGTCAGCACAAAGGCGTCCGCCTCCTCGCGGAGCAGGTCTGATTCCAGCAGCATCTTGGTCAGCTCTTCGACAAAGAGCGGTACCCCATCGGTCTTCACCACGATATGCTGCATGACTTCGTCTGGCAACACTTTACCACCTGCCTGGTGTGCAATCAGCGCCTTGACCTGCTGACGCTCCAGACGGTTGAGGCTAATCGGCGTCATGTGGGAGCGTGTTGACCAGGGCGACTCAAACTCCGGGCGGAAGGTCAGCACGTGCAGCATCGGTACTGTGGGCGTCTGCTCCAAGATCAGGCCCAACATCTCTAGCGTTGAGGGGTCCGCCCAGTGCAGGTCTTCCCACGTCACCAGCACGGGCTGCTGCTCCGCCTCGTCCAACAGCCAGGCCACCAACGCGTCGAGCGTCTGCTGCTGCTGCTGCTGCGGGGACAGGGTCGGGGCAGGGTAGCGATCATCGAGCGGCACGGAGAGCAGCACCGCAAACAAGGGCACTACCTCATGCAGGGGCAGGCTCGAGGTCCGCAGGGCCTGTTCGAGTTTGTCGAGCTTGGTGCGTGGGGCGTCGTCCCGCGCGACGTGCAACAGCCGCTCCACATGTGCAATCACCGGGTACAGAGCACTATTGCGGTGATAGGATGAACAGCGAAACGTGATGCTGGGCAGGCCCTCGTCTTTGACGTGGGCGCGTAACACCCCCACCAGGGACGATTTGCCGATGCCCGCTGCCCCACTGACCAGCACCACTTGCCCTAGCCCCTCCTTGCTCTGCTCCCAGCGCCGCAGCAGCAGCCCTATTTCCTCATCGCGCCCCACCAGGAAGGGGACACCGACCGCAACCGTCTCGTCCTCGTGCACCTCCAGAGAACCGAGCACGCGGAACACCTGCATGGGCTCGGCCACCCCTTTGAGACGGTGCAGCCCGAAATCCTCCAGGGCAAACGCGTCCCGCACCAGGCGCGCGGTGATGGGGCTACTCAGCACCGTATTGGGCACGGCCAGTCCTTCGAGACGAGAGGCAATGTTGACCGTTTCCCCCGTCGCCAGCGTCTCATGTCGCCCACCGCCACCCATCTCGCCCACGACTACCGGTCCGGTATGGATGCCAAGACGCACCGTCAGCTGCACGCCTTTGTCTCGTTCCAAGCGTGGGTTGAGCGTCGTGGTAATGGCCTCGACAATGCCCAGCCCAGCATGCAGGGCACGCTGGGCATCATCTTCGTGCGCCACTGGCCAGCCAAAATAGACCAACAGCCCATCGCCGAGATACTGGGCAATATGGCCCTCGAACTGGTGGATGACATCGGCGGCGGTCTGTTGATAGGCGCGAATGACCTCCCGTAGGTCTTCGGGGTCGAGCTGCTGGGAGAGCGTGGTTGAGTCAGCCAGGTCGCAGAACATCACGCTCAGTTGTCGCCGTTCGGCCTCAGGGGTACTACGGACGGGCTTCGAAGCAGGCATGGGGGGAGAGGATTCCTCTGAGGGCCCGGCCGGTTCGGACACCGTGGTAGACGGGGCAATCTCAGGCAGCACAGGGAACGTGACTGTAGTAGCTTCTGACGTAGCCTGCTGGACGGGTACTACCGCTGCGGGTTGGACAACGGGCGGTGCCTCACCGGTCCACACCAGGACCTTGCCCTCTTCATCGATGGCGACCCGTCTCAAGCCGAGTTCCTGCCGCAACGCTTCCAGGAACGCGGCATCGCCGCCGAATATCTCCGTGAGGGTACGATAGGTAACCCGTCCCTCGCGCTGCAACAGCCCAAGCACCGCGGGAAGCACGACGTGGAGCCGGATCCGCGATTGTCCCATGTGTCGCGGATCAGACTCCGGTGCTGTTGGCAGATCACCTGTCCAGACGATACCCCGACCGTTGTCATCGATAACTTTGGGGTAGGCATAGAGAATGGCGTCTTTGAGGTCCTCGAGGTAGTCGTCAGCGAGGTTGAATTCCCGCTTCAGGGCGCCATACGTGACCCGTCCACGCTGCCGAAGCACATCCAGAATTTGGTCCAGATGGTCATAAAATCCCATGCAGATGCTCCTCAATGGTGGGCATGGCCGAAGCGGGTTGAGATCGGATTGTAGCATGCCTTGCGCACCTCCGGCAATACTGGTGCCATAAAGGCTAAGCGGGACTCAAGTGACTGAAACGAGATCGCCTGCTGAGACACGAGGTGTTCGACAGACTTGACCGATGCAACCCGAACTCCATACAATGCTGTCGAGGTGCAAGGCAAATAAAGGTTGTCTCGCCAGAGGGCCAGAAAAACATGCACGACCATAGGGCATCGGGTGAAAAACTCAGGACCCTGGATATGAAACTGGTAACAATGAAGCCAAAACCGTCCGAGGCATCTACTGTGTCTGCAACTCGCGGCGCTTGCCCACCGGAACTTTATAATGCCCCTTTTATGCGAGCCTGCCGGCGAGAACCGACAGACTACACGCCGGTGTGGTTGATGCGGCAGGCAGGACGCTACATGCAGGAATACCGCCAGGTGCGGGCGAAGATGCCGTTTCTGGAACTTTGTAAGAGGCCCGATTTGGCGGCTGAAGTGACG
The DNA here is from genome assembly GCA_027294925.1 of bacterium. The sequence goes on along the minus strand of JAPULM010000628.1, from coordinate 5,318 downwards.
GTGACGGCAGTTGAGCGTTTGGGTGTGGATGCGGCCATTATCTTTGCCGATATTCTGCTCATCTTAGAGCCGATGGGGATGCAGTTGGAGTTTGTGGCGGGCGACGGACCGGTGTTGCACAACCCGATTCGCACCCCTGCTGACGTGGCGCAATTGCAGGAGGTCGAGCCGCAAGCGCTAGAATTTGTCATGCAGGCCATTACAACTACTCGTGCGGCGCTTAAACCCTACATTCCGCTCATTGGTTTTGCCGGCGCGCCGTTTACCCTTGCTTCCTACATGATCGAAGGTGGCGGCTCACGCAATTACTTACACACCAAGACGCTAATGTACACCCAAGCAGAGGCATGGCATGCGCTAATGGCGCTACTCAGCCGTAATTTGACACACTACCTCAATAGCCAGATTGCTGCAGGCGCCCAGGCCGTACAGCTATTTGATAGCTGGGTGGGTAATCTGTCGCCGACGGATTATCGCACCTTTGTCCTGCCATATTCACAAGCGATTATAGCCGATCTTACCCCTGGCGTACCGGTCATTCACTTTGGCACCGGTACCGGTTCATTGCTTGAACTCATGCGTGAAGCCGGTGGTGATGTCATCGGAGTAGATTTTCGGGTCGAACTCGATCATGCCTGGCAGCGTTTGGGTGAGGTGAGTATCCAGGGTAATCTGGACCCGGTAGCACTCTATGCCGATCGTGCCTATTTGCGGCAGCGGGTGCAGCACATCTTGCAGCAGGCTGGTGGCAAGCCGGGGCACATCTTTAATCTGGGGCATGGGATTTTGCCCACCACACCGGTGGACAATGTTGTGGCGTTGGTCGATGCTGTGCACACGTTGAGTTCAGGGTAACTTGCACGGGCTAAAAATTTCAGACGAGTGTTGATAAAGAATGAGTTTAGCATCCTCAGCCCGCCGCTTCCGGGTGGTGATTATTGGTGGTGGGATTACTGGCTTGACGGCTTGCTATCGCCTGTCCTGTGAAGTACAGCAACACAAGTTGCCGGTGGATATCACCCTCCTAGAAGCCAGTGAGCGCCTTGGTGGGGTCATTAAGACCAGCGTCCAGCAAGACTTCCTTTTGGAGCATGGCCCCGACTGCTTCATTACCACCAAACCCTGGGCTGTAGAGCTGTGTGAGGCGTTGGGACTGAGTGACCAACTGATTGGCACGACCACCCAACATCGCCGCAGTTTTATCTTACGACATGGCCGCTTGGCGCCAGTGCCAGCAGGGTTCTATTTGATGGCGCCTGCCTCGCTAGGCGCCTTTGCAACCTCTTCCATCCTAAGCTGGCGTGGCAAATTCCGCCTGCTCGGGGACCTGGTTGTACCGCGACGCAGCGCCACGCATGATGAGTCTCTGGCGCATTTTGTCACGCGGCGCCTGGGCCGCGAGGCGCTTGAGCGTGTAGCGCAACCCATGGTTGGTGGCATTTACACGGCCGACCCGGAACACCTCAGCATGCAGGCCACCATGCCACAATTTTTGGACATGGAACGGCGCCATGGCAGTCTCATTCGTGCCATGCTACACAACCGGCGGGCAGCGCAGCACAACCAAGCAACCACGCAGGGAACGAGTGGCCCTCGCTACGGCATGTTTGTGTCGTTCCCACAAGGGATGCAGACATTGGTTGATAGCCTGGCGGCACATTTGCCGGATCAGACGGTGCGTCTACAGACAAGCGTTCGTGGCCTTCAACAACCGTCTACGTCATCAGGTTGGCGGATACACCTACAGCATCACCCCGATGTGGAGGCCGATGCGCTCTGCCTGGCGTTGCATGCCCCGCGAGCGGGACAACTACTCGCCGATACGAATGCTGAGCTCTCGACAGCTCTGCAAGACATTCCGTATGCCTCCTCAGCTATTGTCAATCTCGCCTACAGACGATCCGATGTTGCCCATCCCCTCAATGGCATGGGATTTGTCGTACCGGCGATTGAAAAGCGCACGATTATGGCCTGTTCGTTCATCAGTGTTAAATTTGCCGGTCGTGCACCTGACGATCACGTGCTGCTACGCGTTTTCATCGGTGGTGCATTACAATCGGAACAGTACGAGCTGTCAGATCACGACATGCAGCACATCGCTCACCAGGAATTGCAACCGTTACTTGGCATTAGCGATGAACCGGTGTATGTTACGATTAGCCGCCATGCCCAATCCATGCCGCAGTATCATCTTGAACATCTACAGCGCGTTGCCGGTATTGAGACGCTGGCTAATCGTCTGCCTGGTCTTGTGCTCGCCGGTAATGCATATCATGGCGTCGGCATTCCCGATTGTGTTCATAGTGGTAATGTAGCGGCCCAGGCATTGCTGAAAATCCTCACCGACACCTAAACCCCAATACTTCTATCCTATGACGCCTGGTATGGAGTGGTGGCGTCTCTATGCTAAGGCGTTCATTTTAACGCATTCTGTGGTAAGATCGAACGGCACATAGATCAGTCAAATCGACAATTCGAAAAGCATTAAAGAACGTTCGCAAGATGCACCATACGGTTTAGAGAACTCCCGGCATCGCGAATGATAGTTGGTATCCACCTCCGTTAGGGGGGAAAGACCGTGTCACGAGGAGAATAATGGTCGTATGCTCTCGTTAAGTGAACGGAAAAAGTTTATCGAGCAGTATCCGCTGCTTGGCACCATTGGTAACACCCCCTTGGTCCGAGTGGAGATCTTGCATAAAGAGTGCCCTGCGGTCGAAGTCTTTGCTAAACTTGAATCATTTAATCCCGGTGGCTCTTTAAAGGACCGTCCGGTATGTCAGATCCTTCTCGATGCGCTCATCAGTGGCGCTTTACAGCCTGGCAAAGCCATATTGGACTCAAGTTCAGGCAACGCAGGTATTGCCTATGCGATGTTGGGAGCTGTACTCGGCTATCCGGTGGAACTTGTGGTGCCGGAAAACGCCAGTCGCGAGCGTTTGAAACGTATTATTGCGCATGGCGCTAAACTCATTACCACGGACGCCTTGAAAGGATACGACGAAGCACTACGCGAGGTGCATCGTCGGGCTGAAAGCGAGCCGGAGCGATACTTTTTTGCAGACCAATATAGCAATCCGAGTAATTGGCAGGCGCATTACATGGGTACGGCCGAAGAAATTCTAAATCAAATGGATGGAAATATTACCCATTTTGTTGGCGGCATTGGTACTGGCGGCGCCATCACTGGCATTGGTAAACGTTTGAAAGAATATAACCCTGATATTCAAATCGTTGCCATTGTGCCTGAAGAATTCCCCGGTGTGGAAGGATTAAAACCGCTGGGTAGTCCCGACGCCATTGTACCAGCCATTCTTGACCAACGTGTGATTGACCAACGTGTTGACATTACCGTTGAAGAGGCTTATGAGATGTGCTGGCGCCTGGCTAGCGCCGGTTTCTTTGTCGGTCAATCTTCCGGTGCGTATATGCAGGGTGTCTACACCGTTGCCAAGACGCTACGCACAGGGCGTATTGTAACGCTGTTCAACGATTTAGGCGAACGCTACGCCAGCACCCATTTGTGGGAAAGCCCAGACTAACAATGGCTTGACCCTTAACGTTCTGACAAGGGAGATTTGCATGTATTTCGCCAGCGCGCTTTCACAAGCATCGCACACCGATGCGGCCGTTTCAGAGGTGCTTGAGACGGTGCTGCAGTGTTTACCTGAACCACAGGCGCATCTGAGTTTTGTCTTTGCGTCGCCTCATCACTTGAAAGCCTTGTCCAATCTCTTACCGCTGGTGCAGGAACGCCTGTCAACCCGTATCGTGCTTGGCTGTACCGGGGGCGGCATTATCGGCGATCGTCATGAGATTGAAAATCGTCCAGGGTTGGCTTTAATGGCGGCGTATTTGCCAGGGGTAACGATAACACCCTTCCACATTGAACAGGGAGAGTTAGAAGACACGTGGCCAGACACGTATTGGCAACAGCGTTTATCGGTTGACCCCGACACGGAGCCAACTTTTATTTTATTACCTGATCCCTTTACCATTGATCCTCAAAAATTACTTGATATGTTCAACCATGTATTTCCTCGACGTCCGGTCCTGGGCGGACTAGCCGGTGGCGGACAATCTGCTACAAGCTGTGCCCTGTTTCTTGACAATGAAGTGGTGCACGGTGCAGTTGGTGTCGTACTGGAAGGAAACTTCACGCTACATACAGTCGTCTCGCAAGGCTGCAAACCGATTGCGCAACCACAAATAATTACACGTTGCGAGGGGCATATTATCTATGAACTTGGCGGCCAGTCGGCACTTGAGGTGATCAGAGAAACGATTGCCTCGCTTGCCCCTGCTGATCAAGCATTGGCTCGAACTGCCTTGCTGATAGGACGGGTGATCGACGAGTACAAAGAGAACTATGACCGTGGGGACTTTCTCATTCGGACATTGATGGGGGCCGATCCGAAAAGTGGCGCCATTGCCGTCGGCGATTCGTTCCGTCCGGGGCAAACTATACAACTGCATGTGCGCGACGCCGAAACGGCGCGTGAAGATCTCAACCTCATGATGCAAACTCTGGCCCCGCATCTGACCGCCCGACCAGCCTCTGGTGCCTTGCTTTTTTCTTGCAATGGGCGTGGTGCTCATCTGTACGGCGAACCCGACCATGATAGTCTCGTGGTCACCGAGACTACCGGCGCTGTGCCGATTGCCGGTTTCTTCTGTAACGGTGAAATCGGTCCTATTGGCGATACCAATTTTTTACACGGCTTTACCGCTAGTATTGGTATTTTTCAAGAACAGGTGTAATGGGTCAGATGTCATGTAGGCGCTACGATAGGGTATTTCGTGCATAAACACGAACATTTGCAGAGCTACAATACCACAGACGTCCATCTTGCTATTCAAAACTGTCAGATCCGAATGACCAAAATCAAGGACCTGGAAGTGCTCCTAGAGGACCTTGATCCCGTCACCTTTGCCGAGGATGAACGGCTACCCTACTGGGCCGAGTTGTGGCCCTCATCCGTGGCGCTGGCGCAGCATGTGACGCAGCATCTCGATATGGCCGGACGGCGGATTTTAGAATTAGGCTGCGGACTCGGCCTGGTCGGGGTCGTCGCAGCTCTGCAGGGAGGTAGGGTGTTATGCACCGACTATGAACCGGCGGCGCTGGCCTTTGCCCGCCATAATGCCCGCTGTAATGCCTGCCGACAGATGCGATTTCGATTGGTAGACTGGCGCCGGCCAGCATTGCGGCGGCGTTATGATTATATTTTGGCGTCCGATGTGATCTATGAGGCGCGCAATTTTGGACCGCTAGTCGCGGTGCTACAACGTTATTTAGCACGCGGCGGTGCAGCCGT
>JAPULM010000627.1 GCA_027294925.1 bacterium | reverse complement strand
GCTGGCGCATGACGTTGATGCACATACTGCCCATCATCAGGGGGACGGAAAGCGCCTCACCCATCTCCAAGGCCAGGCGTAAATCTTTATGGGCCAGGTCAACGGTAAAGCCAGGGGCGAAATGGCCGGCAAAAACCGTGTTGGGGAATTGCTGCATGACCCAACTGGCGCCACTGCTGGTCTGGATAATGTCATGCAGCTTTTGCGGATCGACGCCGGCTTTGGCGCCCAGTACCATGCCCTCACCAGCGGCCACCATATTGATGAAAGCTACCATGTTGTTGACCAATTTGGCCACGCAGCCGCTACCAATGTCACCGACGTGAAATACATTGCCTGCGAAATGTTCCAGCAATGGCTTGCAGGTTGCAAACGCCTGAGAATCACCACCCACCATCACGGCCAGGCTGCCACGCTCGGCGCCAACCACCCCGCCGCTGACCGGGGCATCAATCATCGTGACGCCTTTGTCGGCCAGGGCAGCGCAGACACGCTGCGCCATGGCTGGGAAATTGGTGCTCAGGTCGACATAAATCAAGCCCGGTCTCGCTGCTGCTATGATACCATCTTCGCCCAGGGCGACCTGCTCGACCTCATGCGGGCCAGGTAGGGAACTAAAGACGATATCACATGCTTGTGCAACAGCTTTGGGGCTGTCCGCCGCCTGCGCTCCAAGGCTGACGATACGGGCTAGATGGTCGGCATTAGCATCATAGGCCACCACATTGTGTCCGGCTTCGATCAAGTGGCGGCACATGGGGGTGCCGATATTGCCGACACCAACAAATCCGAGTTGCATGGCTTGTTCCTTCCGGTTAATAGTAGAAGCTCGATTACCTGGGCCAACACTTGGTACAAGTCCACCCCGTCGTCTCCATATGGCTCACGGTTTTGGTGCTCATTTGCCCTATCATAGCAGAAGATGCAGTGAGTCTCACATCGGCAATAGTGGCCGCAGGCATGCCCTACCGATTTTCCCAGTAGTTGTGTGGCCGGCCACGGGTGGTGGACACCCCCAAGGGCAAGGCATGGGTCAACCGTAAGGATGCGCATATTTTCCTCTGTCGGCGGTGTTGGCACCTTTGGCCGGGCGTATAAGTATCCATCGGGCTGACGTTATGGCCGAGCACGGGCTTTATGAAGATGGCAAAAAGGGTATGTTGCGTCTCTCCGATCCACAGCGGCGTCTGCAAGACCAGGATACAGACGGCGTTCAAGCGGCAGTCATTAGCGCGGATATCCGTGCTGTTGCCTAGGTCGACGCCTTCATACGTTCCAACCCAGGGGGTTCCCTCAGTCTCTTCTGCCGTGAGGTCGGCCCTTACGGATCAAACCATATTCTGTTGACATATGGTGCCAGGATATTTTACTTTACTTAAGTTGTGCCCTGTGTTACGAAAGCCACGACCCTGAAGAGCATCATGGGGATTATGCCGGTCTCCGATGGGAGCATCCACCTCGACGGCATGGACCTTGTGAAGGTAGCGGGTTATCACCGTGCCAAACTTGGCATTGGTTATATGCCTGAAGTGGCTGAGATGGCCAAGCGCCGGGCATCCACCTTGAGCGGTGGGCAGCAGAAAATGGTTGCGTTGGCCCGTGCCATCATGAGCGGCAGGAAACTGTTGCTATTGGATGAACCGTTTGAAGGATTGTCGCCCGCCATGGGGGATAAATTTGCCAATGCGATACTGGACATCCAAACCGGCGACCTTGCCATATTGGTGGCTGAATCTGATGTGAAGCGGCTTAATTTTGTCAAAAAAGTGTATACCATTGAACGTGGCGAGATCGTGCCGGATACGGCGAACTGACACTGATGTTTTAGATCTTCGGCCCCAAAAGTGTCTCTCGATCATTGGGTATTTTACTACAGGCGCCGGTTGCCATGTCGGATTGCCGGTTACATTGTCTGACCGTGATCTGCGATGATTCTGTCAATTTCGCAAGGGGGCTTTGAAGCATCGCTTCGCTCCTAGCTTTCCGCCAGCCAAGCCACCTCATCCCTCAGCCAGTCCCATAGCCTCGCCGTCCTTCCAGGTAGTAGCACGGCTGTGGGTTTTATCGTCGCTGGTAGACAACCTTACGCGCTAGGGCCCAGGACGACCCAGATCATCTGTTTTGATGTGCTGCTTGAATATGGGAAGGGGAGACACAACGCTGCTTGTTATCCGTACTTGAGGCAATTTGATTAAAGTTGGTTGGACGCCTTGGCGTTCGGTACAGTGTATCAACCCGTCCATCGACGAAAGGATTCCCGATATGGCAGAAAGCGCTTCGTTGGTGACCATTCTATGCGCGCAATGTAGCCGGCATGCCCAGGTGCGGCGAAGGGGGCCTTTGCCCGAGGGTTGGCAGGAGCACTTTGGGCAGGTGAGTTGCTCGGAGATGTGCCGGGAAACCTTGCGCGCCATGGGCCTAATTCCAGAAGAATAAAGCGAGAGAGCCATTGTGAGCGAGCCAGCTGATCTGCAACAGGGCATCTTCCACCGTTATCTTTCCGCCCTTGCTTACCGTGATTTTCGCATTTTGTGGATTGCCAATATGTCTTCGCAAGCTGCTGCCTGGGCACTGATCGTGGCGCGAGGGTGGTTTGTTTACAATATTTCAGACTCTTCCGGTTGGGTAGGATTGGTTACCTTTGCCGCCATGTTCCCGCGTGTGGTGGTGACGCCGATCTCAGGCTACCTGGCGGATCGTCTCGATCGACGTACGGTTTTAGCCAATATGTTTGCCCTCAACCTGGTGCAGAACACGGTGTTGGCCATCCTGGCCGTGTCTGGCGTCCTGCAGATGTGGCATCTTGTGGTGCTGTCACTGGTCGACGGCACCGCTCGCGCTGCCCAAATGCCAGCCGGCCAAGCTCTGCTTCCGAACCTGGTACCGCGTCCGCTACTGCTCAATGCAGTGGCCCTCAATCAAGCCACCCAACAGGGCGCCCGTCTGGTCGGACCGGCTGCCATCGCGCCCCTCTTGATATGGACCGGTCCCGAAGGGGCATTCGTCTTTTGCATCGGCTTTTATGTGCTTAGTTTGGTGCTGGTCTTTTACATTCGTACGGCTTCGACAGGGGAAATCGACCGGCGCCAGGGCTTGCTCCTCAATATGGCGGCGGGCGCTGTCTACATGTATCAAAACCTGACCCTACGGGCCATTGTCCTGCTGACCTTGTTTCACTGTGGTTTGACCATGTCTTTTGAATCGCTGCTTCCCGTCCTATCTAAGGACCTATTTGGTTCTGAAGGCGTCGGTGTCAGTGTTCTGATGATGGGGGTTGGCACCGGTGCACTGTTGACGTCGATTTTTCTCGCCGGTGTGCAGCATGCCGCGGCGCGCGGCCGCTTGCTTTGGTTTTTGGGCCTGATGAGCGGCGTTGCGCCGTGTGTGCTCGCCGTTTCCACCATCGTCTCCACGGTCGCGTCGATCGGGCATGATCGGGGGGTTCTTATGGGAGCGAGTCTGGCCATGATTGGCGTCTTTGCCATGGGGGCGAGTCAGTCCGGCTATATGACCCTCACTCACACGATGATTCAAAGCATCGTACCGGACTGGGTGCGCGGCCGCATTGGTGGCGTTTATTCGATCCACGTCGGTGGCATGATGGCCTTGATGAATCTATTGAATGGGGCGTTGGCCGACTCGATCAGCGCTTCTGTGTTGCTGATTGTCGGTGGGGTTGCATTTGTTGTGATGATGCTGATGAGCTGGCAGTATGCCACCCTTCGCCAACTTTACACCCAGGGTTTGCAGGCCGAGGCGCCGGCTTTATCGACCGTCAATCGTGCCTCGTGAGCTACCCAAGGCTAAAGTGCTTGGGCTTGCGAGGGACTTTTTGCGCCGCAGCCTACGTTTTGAGTCTCCCGAGCCCCTTGGGCGACTGTGGTGTGTACGGCATAGCGGGCATGGTGATGGAGCAAAAACCTAGCCTGAAGGCAAAGAAAATCACCTGGAGACTGCTTTGAAATTTGTCTCCTCACCGGGAGAGGTTTTGATGCGGGCGTGACGTATGGTGCGAATCGCTGACCTGTTTCGAATGCTG
>JAPULM010000626.1 GCA_027294925.1 bacterium | reverse complement strand
CGGCTGCCATATAATGATGGGCCAGCTGCTCGGGCCGGGTCTCGGCCATCTCGGGGAAGATCGCCCTGTGGAAACGTCGTTATCACGCAATGTGGGGTGGGCAAGGTGACGTGCAACCGTACCGCATCGCCAACGGTCGCGGATGTGTTAAACCTGGTACGGATCCGGATCGGTCAGATAAGCCAAAAGATCCGATTTTTTGGGGTGTAAGTTAAGCCAATGGCGGACTTTTTTGATCTCTGCGTAGTCATTCTGGCCAAATTTCTCGTCATACGTTTGATCAAACCATGCCCGCTGTTCCGACTCATGGCGTTGTTTTTGCCAGTCGCTGGTGCAAATGTGATACAGCTCGACATGCAGGGCTTGCTCTCTTAGCGTTTCCCATTCATGTTGGTCGAGCCAGACGCCGTTACAGGCATTACAACGGTCGAGACAAAAATCGACCCCGTTTCCCACCTTGAATTTAATCAGGATATGGCCGCAATCGGGACATAACATGGCGTGGCCCGAATTCCGTAGGTCGACGATGAGTCCGCCATCTGCATGGTCTGTGTTGACGCCGTGTTCTGTTGCTAACCACTGCCCATACGCTGCCGACTGCATCCAGTATCCGTTACAGGTTTGGCACCATAGGGCTGGTAAGGATGGTTCAATTTCTCGAGATATAAGTGGCGTTGACATACATGATGGGCAATTCATCTCTCTCCCCTTCTGTCCGCTTAGCGAAGATAACATTCAAGTTGTTTGTCTGATCGGCAAAGAATTTGCAAAGCTGAAGTGCAAGTCCTGTGGTGGCGAGGGTAGGTATGACTGGGGTAGGGAGACGGTTGTCGTTGACCGCAAGGGGAAAGTAGGTTAGAAACTTCTTTCCGTTAATGGTTTTTGGACAGCAGCGGTATATGCCGATATAGTTGCAGTCGATGATGAAGGAGATAACGCATGCTAAAGGGGAAAACGGCGCTGGTTACGGGCTCCGTGCGCGGCATTGGCGAGACGACGGCGCGAGCGCTGGCTGAGCAAGGCTGCAACATCATGCTGAACGGTCTTGGCGAAGCGGATGAGATCGAGACGACGCGCTTGCGTATTGAGAACGATTTCGGCGTGACTGCGAAATATCATGGAGCGGATTTGGCGCAGCGCGACCAGGTCGAGGATTTGGTCAAATCCACTCAGGACAAATTCGGTGCGCTTGACATTCTAATTAACAACGCGGTCATTCGCTATTACCGCAATATTGTTGATTTTGATCCGACTGAATGGGATCATGCACTTGCCGTCAATTTGACCGCGCCGTTCGATTTGGTGCGCCTGGCACTACCCGGCATGATCCGCAACGAGTGGGGCCGCATTGTTAGCATGTCTTCGGTTTTGGGCTTGTCGGGGCGTTCGGGCCGGGTTGATTACATTACCACCAAAACCGCGCTGCTGGGTTTTACACGTGCGGTTGCCGCTGAGACGCTGCCGTATGCCAATATCACCTGCAACGCAATCTGTCCCGGCTCGGTATTGACGCCGTTTATCAGGGAGCGGATTCAGGCTATGGCCGACGAGCGTGGTTTAACGTGGGACGAGATGGCGGTCGAATACCGGCGCGATCTTGGCATACACACAGACTTCATCGAGCCGCAACGTGTCTCGGCGACCATCGTGTACCTCTGCAGTGATGTCGCCAAGGATATCAACGGATTAGGGCTTCCAATCGATGGGGGACTGTCGAATACCTGGTCCGAGTCGCCGCCGCGTTGAGTAACAATCCCCCCATCCCAACCTTCCCCTGCTAGGGGGAAGGGGTAGGGAAGGATTAAGGCGCACCACCCCAACCGGACTGGGAAACGTCAAACACCACGCCATCCGGGCCTGCCCACTTGACCTCGTAGTTGCGCGGCGTTGTAGATCGGGTCTTGATATCGATCCCCGGTCTCTGATTGAGCTGTTGTCCGTTGGCAGCCTCCAGCTTGCGGGAGGCTGCATCCATATCTTCCACCTGAAAGCCGATGTGGTGAATGCCGCTGTAATTGGGGCCGTTGGCGCCTACATCGGCGTCTTTCTCAGTCTTCCAGTTCAGGATGGCCAGGTCAATATAGCCATCGGTAAGATGCAGGGAGCCGCTAGGGCTGCGGCTGACTTCCTTCATGTCAAAGGCTTGCATGTAAAAAGCCGCTACTTTCTCCGGCTCTTCTGTGGTGATTGCCAGATGCCTGATTTTAGCCATGGTCGCCTCCATAGGGTGATTGCTTGTCGAGTTAGAATGAGCTCACAATCCGTTACGGGGATGGATACCCAGGCTAGTAGTTATACCATAAAAAAGCCGCCTGGTGTGCTACTTAAATTTTGCCATGACCTGTTCGCTTAGTAGCCGAAAAGGCCGCTGGCTACGACATATCCTGGCGGGCATGGAAATCGGTAAACATTCCGAAATTCATGGCATTCTAATCCTCCTGTTGCGGTGTGGCACTGATGGTGCCGAGGATGCGTAATTGTGGCGCTTCGCGCAGGCTACGCTTGATCTCTGCGAAACCGGGGAACTTGGCCAGGGTAATGACCGCCTCCCACAATTTGATCGCCTCTTCATCGCTGGGTACCCGCGAGATAACCGGTCCGAAGAATGACAGCCCGTCGGGCGGTTCAAAGGTGATAATCGGCGTGCCCACATCGCGGCCCGTGCGGCTGAGACCGAGTTCGGTCTCGGCCTCGAGCTCGGCGTCCCAACGGTCATCATCGGCCGCAGAGGCGAACTCGGTTGGCAGCCCGACCGCCTCCAGGGTCTCGGCAATGTGCTGAATGGTGCCAAGTTTGCGGCTCATCCCCGAGCCTTTTGGTTGTTCCCAGTATGCCTGGCCGTAGCCTTTATAAAGTGGCCCCATGTGCTCGCGGCCCAGCTCGGACCGCACCTGCGCGGCAACCCGCAACATGCGTAGGCCAGAAGTGTGGAAGTGATCGTAATTGGGCGGGAACTCGGTGGCGTAATCCTTGTCTTTGTTCAGCAAGCGCAGCGAGATAAAGCGCCAGTCAACTTGATAGCCGGTCTGCGCCGCTACCTTTTCGATCCAGCGTGAAGTGATCCAAGCGAACGGGCAGACAGGATCCCAGAAGAACTCGATGTCATAGGTATTGCTCATTAATCATATCCTTTTTTTGCAATGACCTTTAAAGGGCTAGATATTGGAGTCCCGAAGAACCAAGAAGCTTCAAGATTAGCTGCAAATGATCCCATCAGACGGATCGTTTACAAACCAGTGAGAGTCAAAAAATGACATGAAATCTCATAATTGCATACAATACAATAAATTTTAAATTACGAAAACGCTCGAAAAGTATAGCGAATGGGGCGTATAAGGGCTATAGAAATAGCTATTATAATCGTGGCTGGAGAATGGGTAATGAGAACCGCGCAAATGACCCTCGACGAGGCGTTGGTGCGTGAGATTGATCAGGTTGTCAAGAAATTGGGCACGATGAATCGGCCTTTGCGCGGGACGCCCTGCGTGCCGCTTTACTGCAGGCGCAGCGTGAGGAAGTGGAACGTCGGGCTATGCGCGGAGGCCAGTGAAACCCGGCGAGTTCAGTTATTGGGAAGACGAATAGGTATAGGCTAAATGATGCAGCGGGGTGACGTCCGATGGTATCCGATTTGCCAACCCGGACAAAAGACGCCCTGTGGTTATTTTGACGCATCCGGAAGGGAGAAGTAGCTGTGGATATCGCCCTGAATTTGCGCGATTTTCTGGAAGACCCGAGCCGCCCCCTGTATGCGCAGGTGGATGAAGCCGTGGAGATCGCGCGTCGCGCCTCCGAGTGGGGC
>JAPULM010000625.1 GCA_027294925.1 bacterium | reverse complement strand
CGGATGGTCGGTGGGGCGGAACTGCCACGGCCGAACTACGGCGCCGATGTCGCCATGCAACCCACCTACATGGGGCAGGATCTGCTCCACCCGCCCAGTGTGGAAGGGTGGCATACTGGCGACGAATGGATCAATAGCGGTTCGCTGATGAGCCGGGTCAATTTCGCTGCCGAGATGGTGGGGAATGTCGACCTGCCGGGCGTGCGGGACATCATCAGCCGCCTCAAGGCACAGGGCACGCTCGCCCCGGAGGCATTTGTCGACGCCTGTCTGGATCTACTCGGACCGCTGGAGATGTGTGACACAAGCCGGCAGGAGTTGATCGAGCAGGCGCGTGAGGGAGGCGCCCTGAGCTGGGATGCTGCTGATGCGGAGCAGCGCGTGGCCGAGATGCTACAACTGATCGTGGCCATGCGCGATTATCAATTTAACTAACAACCATCAGGGTTATGTTTGAGGAGAACATTATCTATGGCAAGCACCACGAAAGATCCGATTCTGGTTGTCTTGCAGCTGAGCGGCGGGAATGACTACCTCAATACCGTCATTCCGTACGCCAATTCGCTCTATTGGGACAACCGTCCGCTGGTCAACATTCCCGAAGATCAAGTCATCCCGCTTGACGATGCCGTTGGTTTCCATCCTAGTATGGCGGCGCTCAAGCCCTTCTATGACGAGGGGCAAATGGCTGTCATCCATGGCGTGGGCTACCCCAATTCCCCACGCTCGCATTTCCGCTCGATGGATATTTGGCATACCTGTGAGCCGGACACCGTCGGCACCGAAGGCTGGCTCGGCCGGGTCATTCGGGATATCGATCCCAACAAGGAGAACGTCGTCACCGGCGTCAGTTTTGGCCAAAGCATGTTCCGTTCCATGGTCCTCCAGGGCGTACCTGTGGCCTGTGTCAGCGGTTCCCTGGAAACCTATGGGATGCTACCAGGCATTGAGGCTCAGAGACGGGAGAAGATTTTGCAGCGCTTTTCCCGTGCCTACGCCCCGGCCATTGGCCTCGGTGAGGTAATGGATTATCTTGGGCAAACTGGCATAGACTCGATGGCCGGGGCTGACATTTTGAAGGTCGCACCGGGGCAGTACAGCTCCACGGTGACCTATCCTGACAGCAAGCCCGCACAGACACTGCGCAGCATTGCGCAGATCCATCTGGCCAATCTGGGCACGCGCATCTTTTACTGCGACCACGGCCCGTTTGATACGCATGCCAGTCAACTAGGCGCCCACGCCACGCTGTGGACGGAGGTTTCCGAGGCGGTGTCGGCCTTCTTCGCCGACCTGCGCCAACAGCAGGCGGCGGATAACGTGGTGATGCTGCTGTTCACGGAGTTCGGGCGCCGTGTGCATGACAATGGCTCCGGTACCGACCACGGGGCCGGTGGGGTGGCCTTTGTCATCGGTGACGCCGTCCAGGGCGGTCAGTACGGTGAATATCCTTCCCTGAGAGCAGAAGATCTATCGCAGGGTGATTTGGTGCCCAAGCAGGATTTTCGCGGTGTTTACTCTACGATCCTGGAAGACTGGCTGCAACTCGACGCGCACGCCATCGTCGGTGGGGCGTTTGAGAAACCGGCTTTCATCAACAACTAATGCTGTACACCGCATTTGAATTGCGGCTTATTAGCCTTGATTTGCCAAGGCTTACGATGCCCAAGCCGGCAATTGATTGCTGTCGGCCTGGGACAAGCTATGGTGCCCCGACGCTCCCCATATCTACGGGTGCGTTGGGGTGTGAGGAAAAGCGATGTCTTGGGCGCTCTAAGACAATAAGCCGCTACAAGCGGATGGAGGTGAACCATGCTAACCACGGTCATATCTGGGCGTGTCTTCGATTTTAGTCATGTTGTCGGCCGCAATGCTGCAGCCGGCGATGGATTTTCCCAACCCTCTGCCCTTGCCCTGGCTTCCGGAGGCATCACGTATGTCGTTAGCCGGGGCAATGAAACGAATTTTGGCTCACGCGTTTCCAAGCTGTTCATCGGCGACCCGGGAGAAGAAGAGGTACGCGCTGAGTTCTGCCATTACGGTACAGGTGAAGGCCAGAGCCAGTGGCCTAATTCGCTGGCCCTGGACTCGCAGGGCAATGTGTATGTGTCCGATGACTGGCTCAATCGGATCACGATTTTTGATTCGGACGGTAGCTTTCTGAGCCAGTGGGGTACGTCGGGGTCCGCTCAGGGGGAACTCGATGGACCCGCCGGCTTGGCCTTTGACCAGGACGACAATCTATTGGTTGTGGACGGCCGCAACCACCGCGTGCAGACATTCACCAAAGATGGCGCATTTCTGTCGAGCTGGGGCACACTGGGAAGCGCTCCCGGACAGCTCAACACCCCCTGGGGTATCACTATCGACGCTCAGGGCGCGGTCTATGTCGCTGACTGGAAAAATGGCCGGGTGCAGAAATTCGATGCGGACGGCCAGTTCCAGATGCAGTTTGGCCAGCCAGGAGACGATCCGCATAATCTCAACCATCCGTCTGACGTCGCCGTGGATGACGATGGGGATGTGTACGTGTGCGACTGGGGCAATCACAAGGTTCGCGTCTATACGGCCGAGGGGGATTTGCTCACCACGCTGGTTGGCGATGCGCAAGTGCTTTCCAAATGGGGCCAGAACTCGATCAGCGCTAACCCCGACATGGCAAAGATGCGCCGCCGGGTAAAGAGTTTGGAAGCGGAATGGCGCTTCTGTTATCCCCCGGCAGTGGCCTTTGATACCAAACGCAACCGGCTCATCGTTGCTGATGGTCAGCGGGGACGTCTGCAAATTTATCAGAAAGATAAGGACTATGTAGAGCCACAGTTCAATTTGTAGGCGTGACGCGTCCGCCTGCCTGATCCCGGCTCTTTACGGGTCCGGGATTCGGCGCGGCCGCTTGCCTGATGGGGTTGAGAACGTACGCCAGAGGTTAGAGTCTTCTATGCATCGATTCGCCACCATGGCCTTGGTAACCCTGTGCGTAGCCAGCTTCGGGTGCTCCGGTAAGGCTGCAGACGAGGCCCAGCCCAGGGCAACGCAACGTGGCCGCAAAGTTTACCTCTCCAACTGTATGCCTTGTCACAACGACAATCCAGGACTCCCCGGTGCTCTGGGTCCTGCCATCGCTGGTTCGTCCTTGGAACTGATAGAGGCAAGACTCCTGCGCGCAGCGTATCCGCAGGGATACACACCCAAAAGACCCTCACGCGCCATGCCGGTGCTGCCACACTTAAAAGATGAGATCAAGCCCTTGACGGCATATCTGAAGGCAGCGGAGACCCGCTGAGGAACCTCCGCTACCTATCGAGGCAGGAGAACATTACTGAAACCCATGACATCGGCCACACAAGCCTGCTTAGCGGCTGCCGCATCAACGCTATCCAGGTGCCAAGTGTGGCGATCTCATGTGCGCTTTAAGTGAGAAGGGCGCCCAGCAACCAGAGGACCGCCGTCATGATAAAGCCAAAGGTGATGGTGCCCCACACAGAGCCCAACGGCTTCTGGGTGACGTGACCAGGACTCACCAGGCCGTTGATCTCGACCAACAGGATGATAAGACCCGCAATGATCCACCAGCCGACCAGCGACGGGTTGAGTGGCGTAAAATGGCTCGCAGAGCCCATGAAGAAAAGCATCGGAATCGACAGCAGCGTGTTGGTTCGGGATGCCAGACCCGCGCGTGCTCCCAGGCCAGCAGCCTCCGGCAGTGCCTCACCACCACTAGCCACCTGCTCTGCCGAAGCAATCACCACCTTCTGGGCTGGCCAGATGACGAACCAGACGTTACCCCACATGAATGTTCCCATGAGGCCGCCGGTCAAGATCCGCGTCATGTACGGGTCTGAAAGACCAATGCCCTGGGAGAGCTTGGTGATGACAATGATCCAGCCGGATAAAAACGTGAACATGGCTCCCCAGCGGAACCACCACAGAGCACTGGGCACTAGACCACGGATCATGCCGCTGCGCACGGCCGTATCGGCACTGGCAAAGAACGGGGTCTGAATGAAGTTGAAGTAATACAGAATGCCAATCCAGGTGATACCTGACAGGAAGTGTAAGTAGCGGAGTAAGAACTGCCAGCCGTTTAACGTGGTGAAAAGGTCCATCGCTCAACCTCCTTTTGTCCTGCTGTTTTCCAATGCCTCGGCCCAGCACGTCATTGCGCTGTTCCTCAAGGAAAGCCCGTGAAAGTGCTCGCTAATCCGGGATTTTACCACTGAGGACCAGCAGCGCCAGGTCGGGTAACGTCTGCCTGCTAGCTACAGTACCGTCAAAGATCACGCAGGGTCTCATGGCAACGTAATCTGCATCATGAAACGCATGCGGGACCAAGCTGAGCCAATTATCCCTCCCTGCTAAATGGCCAATGCCAAAAAAAACGCCTACCGACGACCCCACTTCTTCTATAGATACGGTTGGGCTCGGGCTGTCTGAGGAGCATTGTAGATCCGCTGTGCCCAGTAAACAAGACATAACTTGCCAATTACAGGAACGCGGTAGAGCAGAGAGAGACACGCTTGGGCGTCGCGGTGTGAGCGGCTGATCATTTCTGTCGCGCCTGACGAGCACACTCACATGGTATGTGCTTCGTTTCGGATGGCATTGTATAAGAGAGATACGGCTGCATCAAGATCGCAGCGCGTTGGACGACCGGCGGCAACAGTCACCACGTGATCCAGACGGTGCATGGGCAAG
>JAPULM010000624.1 GCA_027294925.1 bacterium | reverse complement strand
CATGTCGACTTCAGCAGCCGCCTGATAGATGGGATCGTATTGGCGATGGCCTAGCAAGTGGCCACCATCAGCCGGAAGCATGGCGCCGGCCAAGCCGAGCTCTTGTTTGGCCCGACGCAATTCACTAGCCGCCTCTTTGCTATCCTGTACCGGCAGCAAAGCGACCCCGAGCAAACCTTCAGAAGGTTTGAGTAACTCTTTAGCGAGCCAGTTGTTATAGGCACGGCAATATGCAACCGCATAATCAGGATCTCTTAAAAGGCCTGCATAAAGTCCTGCGGTAGGAAACAAAATAGCGGTCTCTAGAGCGCCTTCCTGCATCATGGTGAGCCACGACTCGGTATTATTTCCAGGGCCACTGGTAAACTTGCCACCTAACCCCCGTGGGGCGCCGTCGCTTGGGGTTAGGGCGATAATCCCTCCACGGCCCTGGCCGTACCAGTTACGATACGGCGCCTCCATGTATTCGATCAGTTGGGAAACGTCTTCGATGACGTGCCCATCGCCGTCAATACTGCGAATCTTTGTCTGAACCATGACGCACCTCCGTTACGTGATTGTGATGACGGATAGGCATTATTAGCGTATTTTGTTTCCTCAGTCTATAGGATTTTTAGCTATCGTAGGTAGATATGATAAAAACGCCATGCGAGCTATGAGGACTTCTGTTACACGCGAGCCGCAAAGAGAGTGAATGGATAGATGCAATAATAATCCGCCCGGGCCAAAATTGACAGAGGCGAATCTGCCTCACAAAGCGCCGAACGGCGTTCCCAATCCTGATCATCGAGCCAGGGGCGCAGACGAGGCCCCCAGGTGCGGTCAAAAATAGCTTTTTGCAGGTATTGTCGGACCATGTTATGCAACGGTGCTTGGTGCTGCACAACCATCGTGCGGACACTGACCTCGCGTAGTCCCGCTTCCAGCATGGTTTCGTAGGTGCGCTGACGCCGTTCTTGGAATGAGCGTTCACCGGCCTGCTGTTTTTGAAACTCAACATCGGCGCGTTGCAGTTGACGCTCTAGATCGAGATGTCCGGGCAGCAAAAGGGCACCTAACACCTGCGATTCTTTGATAAAAATGCTTCCGCCCGGGCGCACAACGCGGGCAAATTCCTGCAGGGCCATCCCCGCTTCATCAATATGATGTAGCACATCAGAGCACCATACCCAGTCGACACTGTCATCAGGTTCATCAATTGCCGTGCCGTCTGCCTGACGCAGGATGATGCGGTCCGCATGCGGGGCCGTTTTGATCCGCTGTTCCGCCTCGGCAATGCGCTCGGCTGATGGATCAATGGCCAATACACGACCCTCAGGTCCAATGACATCCGCCAGCCACAAGACATAGAGACCTACGCCGCATCCGACATCTATCCCTCGTGATCCGAGCGGCAAAGAGAGTTGGCTAAGCAAAGGGCGAACTTCGGGTTCCTGAAAGCGATTCATGAGTTCGAGCGTTGAATTAATTTGAGCCGCTTGATCATCTTGTCCAGTCATACCAATGCCTCCAATCAGTTGCTTTTGATGCTCGCAGTACGGATGCTCACCACTGCGATAATTTGTTTAATCGGCTTTGTTTGCCCGGCAGCCAATTGACCGATGCTAATAGTCGTATAGCACAAATGCATCATGCTGTCAGCTTCTGCTTTCTCACCCATGTTGGGTTGTGAGCAACCTGTTTAGCTCAGCTTGCCTTACGGTCTAAAATTCTCCATACTGCATCGCAAAACAACACCAACTGAAGCTAATAGGGCTGAGTAAATGTAAGGGTTCAGAATAAAAGGTTACCACTGCATGGCGTTTGACCGCGCAGGAACTAAATATGGTTCCGATGTAGAGGCTCAAGGAATGCTGACGTATGTATATCCGCAAGACATTAGATGGTGAAAATACCCAACACCCTGACACGTATAAATGGCTTGGCTTGATTACGGCTTCAATGGGAATGTTCTTATGTTCGCTGGACATCACGGTTAATGTTGCCTTGCCTGACATCACCAAGAGTTTTGCCACTGATGCACAGACCATTGAATGGATCATTCTGTTCTATGTGGGCAGTAGCACTGGCCTTCAATTGAGTCTTGGCAACGCTGCTGACGTCTACGGACGAAAACGTTTCTACATCATTGGCCTAGTCGTTTATACGTTTGCTGTTTTACTTATTGGGATGGCGCCACGACTTAGCATGGTGTTTGCCCTGAGGGTGCTTCAGGCGGTGGGTAATAGCTTGATTATGGTCTGCGCACCGGCATTGGTAACAAGTATTTTTTCTCCTACGGAACGTGGCAAGGCGCTTGGCTTGCTGACCGGTTTTGCCACCTTAGGCATGGTTACCGGCGCTTTGGCAGGCGGTGCTGTGGTTGATGGGCTTGGCTGGCGGGCTATATTTATAGCTCGAGTGCCACTCGGAATAATAGTTATTGTTATGGCCACCCAATGGCTACGCGAAGATGTTTATCGTGATACACCGTCTTACGATGTTTGGGGTAGCGTGACGTTGTTCGTCGGTCTGGTATCGTTTATCCTTTTCCTTACCTTAGGGGGGCGTAATGGCTGGACGACACCGTCTGTGCTCCTCCTGCTTATGCTCTCGGGGCTGTCGGGCATATTTTTTGTCAAGATTGAAAAGACGGTGACGCAACCGGTTTTCGATCTGGGATTACTCAAACACCGGGTGCTTGTACCGGTGGTGGCCGCCGCCTACCTGATGTTCCTCGCCATCTTTGTCAACTGGTTCATTCTACCTTTCTACGTCTCTGGCACCTTGCAAGTTAATGCAAAAGTGTTGGGCTTTCTGCTGATGCTAATGCCGCTGCTTGGGGCTGTGACAGCTCCGATTGGCGGCTGGTTTGCAGACCGCATGCCACCAGCTTACCTCACCACAGGATCCCTCATTGTTATCGCCGCCAGCATGTTTTGGTTTACCCTGTTAGGCAAAGACTCGACTGTCGCCGAAGTGGCATTCAGGATGGCTGCAGTGGGATTTGGCATGGGCTTGTTTCAAGCAGCAAACGCGACGCTAATCATGAGTGCCGTACCTAGTAACAATTTGGGAACAGGCGGGGCATTATTGGCCATGTCACGCAGCATGGGTACCGTATCCAGTGTGGCGCTAATGGGCGCCTTGTTCGCTAGTCGACTCGACATGCATACGTTAGCAATAGCGCAACAAACGGTTTCGGAAGAAGGAGGCCACGGTCAGGCTTTTGTCTTAGCATTCAAAGATTTGTACCTGGTCTCTGCCGTCTTAGCGTTAATAGCTGTGCTTGTTTCATTTTACGTCTGGCCTGAGCGACAAGGGCGACACCAATCTGATTCAACATAGAAAAGAATGAGCTAAACCGCACCGCACAAAAGAGTCGGCTGGTGGCCCTGAGGGGAGGAGGAACCCAGAACCCACCAGCCGACTCAATTTTATGTAAACTCCACAGCGGGAATAGTGAGGAACACGCCTAACTAGAGAGCAAAACCCGTGCCATTAGGGATAACGTTGTAAACAGTTATAAATAAAGGAGACGTATGATCAGGATAGAAAAAATGTAGGCCTATAGTAGCCTATTTATGTCAGAAATGGCCCATCTTGACAGCCCCTATTGGTGTAAAAGCTGTGTCGCAAAAATGCCCTCACAGCGACCTTTTCCCGAGACCTCAAGCATCAAAAGGCGATAACGGCCAGCCGCGGCATGGGACCATTGTTATGAGCTAAGAAGAGGTCAAGCAACGTTCGGGCTGTAGCCTGCCAACAGGGTTTTTTACACGCGTAGCCCATTGTTCAAGATAATCTATCCTTAAAGCCAGATGATGCACGATAGTAACTTATAGAATCAGTCCCCAGGTTTTTGGTGCCCAGGCAGGATCTCATACGGTAAGGCTTGGTCTAAAATCATGATGGTACCGCTGGCGAGAGACAAATCTGCCTCACCGGTAAATCGTAGATCATCCCAGCCATATCCCCATTCGTTGGCCAATAGACCGAAAAACATTAAGTGGACATAGTGTGTGTTGACGGTATGTATATGAACATATTCAAGGGTACGTTGGTCGGGGTGCTCGAAAACAACCGTATATTTGTTCAAAACCTTTTCAATCCTCGCTAACAGGATGGCACAAGCGACCTTGCTAATGCATTTCAAAGTCGCTCCAATTCTCGAGAAATTCCGAGAACTTGATAGAATGGCTTTGGTCGCTATCACGACAGGCGAAGCCGGAAACTTTCCATTTAACCATGCCAGGGCTGACCTTGGTTAAGTGTGAATAGATTTGACCCTGTTTAGTAACTACTTGACATTGTTCGCCATAACGCGCTCTTTTGAACCATTTCATAAGATCGTTTTTACTGGATTCAACAAGTTTTTTAATCATTCCTACTCCTACTTCTATCAAGTCGTGTTTAATATCCGTCACCTACGGTCCATCTTTGCATGGTCTAGGGTCAGCTGTGGATAAACCGCATCTCATCGGACAATTGTCTTGTCGACTTGAGAAGATTTTCGATTTATTACTATGCGCCATGGCCGGCGCATGAAATTGGTCATCTGCGTCCCACCTGACTCTCTAAAACCATGATGTGCTTGGTATACAGCTTGGCATGCCTTTTGCTTTAGCCTAATACTGGTTTCTCTTCCCCAATGCCCGATGGGGTTTTCGTAGCTTAATGGGAGGTGGAGGTATCTCACCCGCTACTTCCGACCCTCAACTAGACGGTAACCCTATCTGATGTTCATATACTCGATATACAGTCCTAAAAACCAACCTTTAGAAAGGGGAGATTGTGGCTAGATTATTTACTTTTGTTGACCCCCCGGCGGCTCAACTTAACGACTGGTTTGCCGCCGCTCAGATTGGTGACGGTTGTCAAATTGCCACCCATGATGACAAACCCATTATGTCTTTGACCAAACTTGGCCTGTCTATGGTATGGTGGTCATTGCCAAAGGTCAGCAGTCAAGGAAGTGGCTTTACCCTTTCCCTGCCGTTTATAGAAGTGCTACAGACCTGGACAGTCGCCCAAGCAGGCCTTACCGCCAGATAACTCAGGTGATCTTGCATGACCATGTGGCAATAGACCAGGGCGGCAAAGCATTCAGCCTACCTCACTGACCCGATCCAGGTTCTCTTCGCAGATGGGTTTTAACCTTAGCGCTGTGGGGTTAGGTAGCAACCGACTAGTCCCAGGTGTGGTATAAATAACGATGAAGAATTGCCGCGGCTCTGGCCGATAATACAATAGTAACAACCCTACATGCGATGGATCGATTGATCAGGTGAAAAAGCCGATCTAGTTCTTAACATTCCAGCCCTTGACCTGAGAGAACACTTTAAGGGGGTAAAAATG